>NZ_JAJEQN010000055.1:0-19838 GCF_020687335.1 Anthropogastromicrobium aceti | reverse complement strand
AGTATATCATACTTTACAAGAAATCACAAACACGAAATTGATAATTGCCTGTATAATAATTCGACAAAATTCGACAGTATTGTCTAATTATTCAACAAATTTTCTTAGCCTGCTAACTGACTTTTATAATTGGTAAGAATTAGAATCGTTTAACGTCAGGCTCTCCAGACGACAGGATGTTTCATTTGATAGTTACAATGGTGTTACTGTTCACGGATCAGACAATGTTTATGGCAAAGCCCTGAGGCGAATGGCTTTCACGAAGCCGAACGTTGAAGCAGGACTTTCAAAGTAACATAATATAATAAATAACGTAACAGGTGCCTGCGGAAAAGAGAGGCTGACGAAACCATTGCGCCGATGGGCTTTTTTCAACCCATCCGTGAACTGTAACACAATGATTATTACTATGATATTCATTGTCAGTCACGTTCTTCATCCGTCAACTGGCATTTTTCTTTAATTTCTCAATGTGCAAGTTCAAAGAATGTGATTTTTTCCCGATTTAATAGTATAAATTTTTTAATTAAATGTGCCTTTTATGCTGTTAGATCTGTTATATTCAGAAGATATAGACATTAAAGATTTAGAAAAATATTTCTTGGCTTCATCCCAGGGGCAAGTCCCTGGGTTTTTGCCTAAAAATTTTATAACGAACAACACATGACGCAATTGCCGCCACGCAAGTTGTTTGTATCATTTTATCATACGGAGGGATTTTATTATGCCAAAAAATAAGTTTCAAGATGTTATTTTCACAGCAATCATGGCGACCATTATGGTTTACGGAATGATCGTTTATAATGTTGCGCTCAATATGGGAGGTGTGAGAGGGGAAACCTTTATAGCAGCACTTCACGAGATGCCGATAATGGTTCCAATTGCATTCATTTTAGAATTTTTTGTAGTAGGGAAACTTGCTAGAATGCTTGCATTTACTGTTATGAGACCAGATGATCGTCCGCAGTTTATTACCTACGCAATTTCAATTTGTATTTGCTGTATCATGTGCCCGATAATGAGCCTGATCGCAACGATTCTTTTTAAGGATACAAAGGACTTCCCAACATGGGTACAGACCTGGGGCATGAATTTTCCGATGGCCATTTTGTATCAGATGTTTTATTGCGGCCCGCTAGTACGACTGATTTTCCGTGCAATTTTCAGAGAAAAGAAATAATACTACTATAGAAAAAGGAGCCTGTCATGGGTATGCATCAATTTTACGCATACTTATGGCAGGCTCTTATGTTTGAGTAAAAATATCACTAGATGAAAATGAAAAGTGTGATATACTGAGATTACAAAATTTTACGAAGCAGAAAGGATTGCACAAGTAGATGGAACCGCGTTTAATGGATGTGCTACAGGGAAAGGAAGATAATTATATTTTACCCTTTTTCTGGCAGCATGGAGAATCAAAGGAATTATTAGAAGAGGGAATGCAGCGAATTTATGATAGTGGTATAAAAGCTGTTTGCGTCGAATCACGTCCACACCCAGATTTTGTAGGAGAAGGCTGGTGGAGAGATTTGGATATAATTATGGCAAAGGCAAAGGAATTAAATATGCGTGTCTGGGTTTTAGATGATGCACACTTTCCTTCTGGCTTTTGCAACGGAAAAATTGCACCAGATTCGCCATATGGTAAAATATATTTGACACAGTATGGTGTTGATATTGTTGGACCAAAGCAGGGAAGAAGTGTGCTTATTATACTGGAACAAGGGGAAGAATTAGTTGCAGTGACGATGGGAAAACGTGATCGTGATAATCAGGATAGCCTGACAGAAGTAAAGGATTTGACAAGTCAGGTGTCGGATGGAAGAGTGTTTGTAGATGTGCCGAATGGACTTTGGTGTGTCAATGTAATAAAAACAACTCGAAAAGGAACTGGAAGAAAAAATTATATTAATACGATTGATCATGATGCTGTGCGTTATTTTATTGATCAGATATATGAGCCTCATTATGCACACTATAAAGATGATTTTGGAAAAACATTTGCAGGATTTTTCTCTGATGAGCCTGAAATCGGAAGCTTTGGCGGCGAATATGGTCATGATGCTAATATTGGAAAATTCAATATGAAGATGCCGTGGAGTCAGACATTGCATGAAAGACTAAAAGAACTGTGGGGATCTGAGTTTGCAGAAAATTTAATGGCACTTTGGACAACACCTGATAGAAATTCAAACGAAAATAAAAGTGGATTGTGTCGTATGCAGTTTGCTGATATTGCAGCTCGTTTATATGGAGAGAACTTCTGTGAACAGATTGGAGATTGGTGTCGTCAACATGGTGTGGAATATATTGGTCATGTAATTGAAGACGGAGGAATGCATGCACATATGGGAATTGGAGCAGGTCATTATTTTCATGCGCTTTGGGGGCAGGATATGGCTGGAATAGATGTTGTGCTTCAGCAGATTCGTCCAGGATTGGATGACTGCAAATTCCATAGTGTTGGAGGAAATCTTGGCTATCATGGCGAGTTATATCATTATGCACTTGCAAAACTGGCAGCATCTCTTGCACATATGGATTCTAAAAAAAAGGGAAGAGCGTTGTGTGAGGTATTTGGTGCATATGGATGGGCTGAGGGATTGAAACTTATGAAATGGCTGTTGGACCATATGCTTGTTAATGGTATCAACTATTTTGTTCCACATGCATTTTCAATGAAAGACTTTCCAGATCCGGATTGTCCGCCGCATTTTTATGCACGTGGAATGAATCCACAATTCCCGTATTTTAAAAATTTGATGGAATATTGTAATCGTGTCAGTCATTTGATTTCAAATGGAGTACATATTCCTGCTGTGGCAGTTGTATATCCAGCTGAACAGGAATGGGCAGGAGAATATCTTCCAGTAGAGGCAATTGGAAAGCAATTGCTTAGAAATCAGATTGATTATGAGATTTTGCCAACCGATGTACTGTTGACAATGACAGTAGTGGAAGGAAAGCTTAAATGGGAAAATGAGCAGGTTCCAGTGCTTATTTTATCAGGAAGCAGATGTATTACAAAAATGCTGGCAGATTGGCTTTGCAAGGCAGCCGAAAAAGGTCTCAAAATAGTTGTAGTAGGACAAAAACCACTTGCAATGGATAATAATGGTATTTTAAGAGAGTGGACTAGTCAGATAAAAGACAATTTGACAATTTGTGAACAGGAAGATTTAGCAGATATATTATATTCATTTGGAGTTGATGAAATTAAAACAAAAAAATATGAACCGTGGCTACGCTATTATCATTATAAGCATCAAAACGGAGAATTTTGGCTATTTATGAATCAGTCAGAGACGGAAGAAATTAACACATCACTTTGTTTTGAAGATGGGATGATGGATTCACACAAAATGGATAAAGAATGTATCTGTTGGTATCAGGCATGGGAAAATACTGTTGAACCTTGTGAATGGGATGAAAACAATGATTTAAGTTTGCAGCTTGTGCCAGGTGAGATGAAGGTTTTGTATATGGGTGATTGTACACCTTATGCTAAAATTCTCGCAGAAAAACAGGAGATAATGAAGTTGAAAAAAGCAACTGATTTGCAGACTGGAAAAATTGAGATTACGCCAGCTGCATGGAAACTTTGGATAAAAGAGACGGGAACAGAAAAATATGTTTTGCAGGAGAGAGAAAAAACTGGAGATTTCTGCCGCAAACATCCTTATTTTTGTGGAGTCATGCGATATGAAACAACTGTATTTTTACCAAAGGTTAAAAGTTGCGAGTTAAATCTTGGGGAAGTATATGAAACTGCACATGTGCTTGTTAATGAAAAGGAGGCAGGTGTAAGGGTAGCTTTGCCATATAGTTTTGAGATTGGTAAGTTGCTTCATGAAGGAGAAAATCGTATACTTGTAGAAGTCGCAAATACATTGGCAAATAGACAGAGAGATTTCTTCTCAATGACAATGCCAATAGAGCCATCTGGTTTAATTGGACCAGTAACACTAGATTATTTTTAAAAACTACATAGATCATTAGATGATCAGGAGAGGTATATATGTATTACACAACATTAGAGACTTATAAGAAAAAATATCAAAACAGGTCGTTAACACACGCATATAGTGCGAAAACAAAAGGGGAACATGAGGCATGGAAAAAGAGTTTACGTGACCGTTTAAGGGAAATTACTGGCATGAATAAATGTGTGTATTGTGAACCAGATGCACAATATCTGCGCACTGATCGCGTAAACGATTTGATTGCGGAATATTGGGTTATAAAAACTGAGCCTGAAATTGAGATGCCATTTTATTTGCTGCGTCCAGATCAGCAAAAACCAGATTTTGAAAAGAAAAAACATCCGATATTGATTGTTCCGCATGGACATGGTGGAGGAAAGGAAAGCACTATTCAATCTCAGACTGCATTTATTCGTGATGCACTCGAGGATGGTTTTTTGGTAGTTTGTCCAGATGAACGAGGAAGTGGTGATCGCAGAGAGTTTCCAGAGCAAGGAGACGAACCAGAGAAAATCCGTATGAATTCACATCGTGAACTACTTCAGGTTTGCATTGGATTTGGACAAAGTGTAATTGGAATGGCAGTTTGGGATTTGATGCGACTTGCAGATTATTTACTTGCACTTTCAGAAAGTAATGGCTTTTTAGCTTGTGCAGGTATGTCAGGAGGCGGACAGCAAACTGTATGGTTTTCTGCTATGGATGATCGGGTAAAGGCAGCGATTACAAGTGGATATTTCTATGGATTTAAAGAATCACTAATTGAACTTCCACAAAATTGTGCTTGTAATTTTATTCCACATATGTTTGAAACAGCAGATATGGGTGAATTAGGGGCATTGATTGCACCGCGTCCGTTCTTCGTGGAGAGTGGAGAAAAGGATGGACTAAATGGAAAATCAGGATTGAATAATGTTATCACACAATTAGACGTTACTCGTAAGGCATATCATATTTTTAATGAAAATGCATATCCAATTCACAGTATACATTCAGGTGGGCATCAGTGGGTTGGAACAGGAATGAGGACGTTCTTAATAAAAGCAATGGAAAAAGAACGAGCTAATATTATTTCAATCTAAGAAGATAATCAGGATAATTCATAAAAGAAGACCAGCGAGAACTCCCGCTGGTCTTTTTTAAACGCAAATTAGATATTTAACAGATCACTGTAAGCCTTTAAAGCACCGTCTGTGTCATGTGCAAGAACGCGCTTTGCAAGAACCTTTCCAAGCTGTACACCTTCCTGATCGAAGCTGTTTAAGTTCCATACGAATCCCTGGAACATGATCTTGTTCTCAAAGTGAGCAAGAAGTGCACCTAAGGAAGCAGGAGTCAGCTTATCACCGGTGATGATACTTGATGGACGATGTCCCTTGAAGTTCTTGTTTAAGTTGTCATCTTTCTTTCCGCAAGCGAATGCAACGATCTGAGCAGCAACGTTTGCGCACAGCTTCTGCTGGCTGGTGCTGTTTTCGATGTCAACATCAACACCTAACTGGCTGTTTCTAAAGCCAATGAACTGTAGCGGAACGATGTCAGAGCCCTGATGAAGCAGCTGATAGAAGGAATGCTGTCCATTTGTTCCTGGCTCACCAAAGATAACAGGACCGGTTGGGTAGTCAACTGGCTCACCGAAGCGGTTTACGGTCTTACCATTTGACTCCATGTCACACTGCTGTAAATGAGCAGGGAAACGGCTTAATGCCTGAGAGTACGGTAAAACAGCAGTAGCCGGATAACCCTGAACGTTTCTCTCGTAAATACCAATCAGTGCATCGAGCATATCTGGGTTCTGGAAGATGTTCTTGTTTGCTGCGAGCTTGTCTTCCTCGGCAGCACCGTCAAGCAGCTGTGCGAAAACTTCTGGTCCAAATGCAAGAGACAGGATTGCACCGCCAACACCAGAAACGGAAGAGTAACGTCCGCCGATGTAGTCATCCATGAAGATAGCAGTCAGATAAGAATCACTCTTTGCAAGAGGAGATGTCTCACTTGTAACAGCTAACATATGCTTGGATGGATTTAATCCAGCCTTTACAAGTGCGTCCTTTACGAATGCCTCATTAGTTAAAGTCTCAAGTGTTGTTCCAGACTTGGATACAACGATAAATAAGGAATGTGCAAGATCAACGCTTGCTAAAACTGCTGCTGCGTCATCTGGATCAACATTGCTGATGAACTTTGCTTCCATCTTGAAGGTGTTGTTTGCCTTTGCCCAGTTCTCAAGTGCGATATAAAGAGCACGAGGACCAAGATCACTTCCGCCGATACCGATCTGAACAACGGTGGTGAACTTCTCGCCATTTTCATTGGTGATCTCACCTGCGTGAACCTTGTTTGCAAAATCAGCTGCCTTCTTCTGCTGTGCTACATAAAACTCGCGCTTGTCAACGCCGTCTGCAACAACAGCCTTTCCAAGCTGTACACGAGCAAGGTGATGAAGAACCATACGGTTTTCTCCAGTGTTGATAACGGCACCGTTGTAAAGCTCCTCAAATTTTTCAGAAAGCTCAGCCTCGTTAGCCAGCTTTTCAAGAGCGGCAAGAACAGTCTCGTCAACCTCTTTTGCAGCGTAATTGTAGCATAATCCAGCTGCCATCGGTACGCTGTATTTTGCGACACGCTCAGCTCCGTTTTCTCCAGACATTGCCTTGGCGATATCGACATGATTTTTCAGTTTGGAAAGCTCGCCATAAGAAGCAAGTGTATCCAGATTTTTCCATGCTGCCATAATAAAATCCTCCTTATATAGGTGGCACCGTACATGACGCGTTGTATGTGGTCATGCCAAAGGCCATCTCCAAGACTGATTATACATAAAAACATCAAGGATTTCAACTTGCTTTTTACTTGCGTTTTTAATTTGTGTGTGATAAGCTGAGTGCAGAGACTGGCAGCAATCCAAGAAGATCGTACAGATAAAGATTGCTCTTGGTTTTATCGGAAATTGAAAGGGAGAAAAACAATGGAGGAGAGAAAAAAAGAAGTTCTTAGGGTGTATAACAGAAAGACGGTAAAAGGACAGTATCCGAATGGGTTAGCATATAGCGTACATCTGTCGGTAAAGGAAAATGAAGAGGAGTGTCCGCTGCACAACAATTATGGTTTGGTATTTCCAAAAGCATGGGTGAATGAGGATAATGTGATTGTACCAAGCTTTGTTGGCAATTTAAAAGTAGCAGCAGTAAAAAAGGATGGGGCAGTTACCTATTTAATTACGGGAGAAGACTGGAAATCTGATGGAAGTGTGAACAGCGAAAACAAGGGATCTTTTTGGAGTTGGAGCACAGCTGATTTTCTGACTTTTGACGAATGGGGGATTTGCTCAGGGGCACAGCTGTGTGAAAAAACAGGCTTGACGCTTGAGGCAATTCGAATGACCGATCAGATTGCAATACCGGATGAAATGGCACAATGTATTAAGCATCATTGGAATGCACTTCATGCAAAAAGGCAGATGACAGAGCCAAAATTAAAATTCCCACTTGCGCGGGGACTTGCTGATCCGGTGGTTTTGTTATGGAAGGATGACTATTATTTTATTGCAACGAACGACAATGAGAATGACATTGGTTTCTATGTGAGAAAAGCGCATGAGCTAGAGGATTTGTTTGCAAAAGATGTAAAGACGTATAAGATTTTGGATAAGGATACGGAAAATGGGTTTGTTCAGCTGTTTTGGGCACCGGAATTTCATGTGCTGAATGGAAGTTTGTATTTGCTGTTTACAGTCAGTGATTCTGAATGGAATCCGCAGTGCCATATTATGAAGTTAAAAGAAAATGGCGACATCTTAAATCCGAAAGATTGGGAAAAGCCAATCCGTGTAAGAAGGGCAAATGGAGGCTTTTTGTCAGAAAAAGGCATTAATATTGATATGACACCTGTAAAGTCGGGAGAACGCTATTTTTATGTGTGGTCTCATCGAAAGAACATTGGAACACCGCTTGATACAGGCTCGATGTTAATGATTGACGAATTTGATCCAGTGCATCCAGAACGGCTGATTAGCGAACCTAAGTGCTTGTCTAGACCACTGTATGGCTTTGAAAATACGGAGCATACAATTAATAATGAAGGACCGTATGCATTTTATTACCATAACAAAATTTATTTGGCCTATTCGGGAGGCGATGCGAGAGGATATCTGTATGCAATCGGCATGTTGACGGCAAATGATGGAGATGATCTTTGTGATTTGTCTGTGTGGGAAAAAGCGAAGACACCGATAGCTAGCTTTGCAACCATTCCAGGCGAGTATGGTCCGGGGCACAATTCATTTTTCTGGGATCGGGATCAAAATTTGTGGATCGCCTATCACGCGGTTACAAGCTTTGAGGAAAAGATTGTGTCAAGTGGAATGAGACGTGTCTATTTTGAACAGGATAAAACACCGAGATTTGATGTCATCGTTGAATAAGGAAACAATAAAAAGTGGAGGAGCGAATGAGCTTCTCCACTTTTTGTATGAAAAAATTAAATGCGTTTAAATACTGGCATTGAATCAAGCGGTGCGTCTGCGGTGATTGTCTGGCCACCATTGTAAACCTTGTGGTCTCTTGTATCTTCCCACTTTCCGGCTGGCAGATAAACTTCGCGCTCAAACTGGTTTAAGTGGAAGATTGGAGCAACCAGGTAGTCGCTTCCAAACATGTACTGATCCTGCAGCTCCCAGCACTTTGAATCCTCTGGGAACTCATAGAACATTGTACGAATTAATGGAGAGCCGTTTGATGAAGCTTCTTCGTAGAGCTGTTTGATGTAATCATGCATCTCGATACGGATATCATAATATTTCTTCATGATGCGGTAATTTTCCTCACCGTAGCTCCATAGCTCATTTGGCTGTCCTGTATGAAGGTAGCCGCCGCCCCAGTCGCGCGTATCAAGCGGTGGAATGTTGTAAGGACCACGATCACCGTGCATACGAAGAACTGCAGAGTAAACAGCAAACTCATACCAGCGAATTAAAAGCTGCTGGAAATCTGGATCATTTACATCATCAGTCATGAAGCCGCCGACATCTGTTGTCCACCACGGGATTCCGGCAAGACCCATATTTAAGCCTGCCTGAAGCTGGTCATAGAATGCCTCAAAGGTACTAGGAACATCGCCAGACCATACAACATTGCCGTATTTTTGGCTGCCAGCCCATGCACAGCGAAGTAAATTAACAACAGTGCCATCGCCAAGATCCTTCATGTTGTCATAGAAAACGCGGCTGTACAGCTGCGGATAAATATTAGAGCAGGAGAGAGCAGGACCTGCAATGTATCGGTAATGGTCGAAATCGTATACACCGTAATCAGGCTCGGAGTTGTCAAGCCAGAATGCATCGATGCCAAAATCATAATAATTTTTCTTGCAGATTTCCCATACGTATTTTCTTGTTTCAGGATTAAATACATCAATCTCAACACAGTCACCCTGATAGTCGTAAGTTTGTGCTGCACCTCGCTCAGTCCGGATCAAAAGGCCGCGATCCATCATTGGCTGGAAGTTTTCGCTCTTTCTGTCAACTGATGGCCATACAGAAACTATTACCTTAATGCCCATGGAGTGGAGTTCATCTACCATTGCCTTAGGATCAGGCCAGTAGGTGGTATCAAATTTCCAGTCACCCTGAACAGTCCAGTGGAAGAAGTCGATTACGATCTGGTCAATATGGATGCCTTCCTTCTGGTACTGACGTGCAACGCTAAGAACTTCATCCTGTGTGCGGTAACGAAGCTTGCACTGCCAAAGTCCCATACGGTCCTCAGGAAACATCGGTGCGCGTCCTGTCACGGCTGTATAATTTTCCAAAATCTGCTTTGGTCCGTCAGCAACTGTAAGCCAATAATCCATCTGCTTGGTGGAACGTGCAGTCCATTCAGTATAGTTCTTTCCGAATGTAACCTGTCCGACAGCTGGATTGTTCCACAGCATACCATAGCCGAGATTTGATACAGCAAAAGGAACACTTATCTGGGAATTCCTCTGAGCAAGCTCAAGGGTACATCCCTTTAGATCCATATATGGCTGCTGATATTGTCCCATACCGAAGATCTTCTCACCGTCATTGCTGTCAAATTTCAGATTCAGACTGAATTCGCTTCCTCCAATGATGCCCTTCCACTCGCGGTTTACAGTTTTTAAGCAGCGGCTTTCGCGGCTTAATGTGCCATCGTAGCTGCGATAATACTCGCGTAAAAACTGTCTGCCGTCACGGTAAAATGTGATAACACCTGCAAAGTTAACAACTGCGCATATGCGTCCATTTGTGATAGAGGCAGACTCACGCTTATCAATAGTGCCGTCACCAACCCAGTGGTCAACTTCGTGACACTCAACCTCAGCATGTGAGCTCTCTGGTGTTTCTGTAAGTGCCCAAGCTTGGTTTGATAATTCTGGGAGCATGGTTGCACGAATACGAAGAGAATTTTTGCCCCACGGCTCAATACGAAGCATTTCGCCGCCGTTTCTGGCTATTAGAACGCCATTTGCTGTTTCAAATTGCATAAAAAACCTCCTTATAAATAGTGCGATAAGTATCGCAAATTTCTTCTGATTGTATTATACTAACAAAAGAAAGAAAATACTTGACCATTTTTCACAGATTCTGACACAAAATTGATTTTACAGTTCACACGTTGTGTGCGATTTTGCAAATGAGCTTCTTGTGAACTGCAACAAAGGAGGAGAAACATATGAACCAACTAGAATTTGCTCGTATTCATGAAATGCAGTTTCACGGAGATATTCGATTTCATCTGCGTCTTCATGAAATGACAAAGGAACCTCTCTGGCCAGAGCCAGTACCGCCGCATTGGCATGAAGAGTATGAATTTCTGGTGATTACAAGAGGTACTGGAACGGCTTGTCTTAATACAAGAACAATGCATATTGAGCCTGGGGATATTTTATTTATTAATGCTGGGATTGTACACTCCTTTAGGGGAGATGAAAAAAATCCATTGGCTTTTTATGCGCTTGATTTTGGAAGAGAGCTTATAAGCAGCTATGGCAATGATGATATTCAGCAAAAATATATCAGCCGTCAGGCAAATGGTGAGCTTATTTTCAGAGACCATTTCAAAAAGGATGATGCTATGTGGCCGCATATCGAAGAACCGCTTGAAGAAATACGTGCTCTTTGCAGCCAGGAAATGGCAAAAAATGAGCTGCTGATTAAATCAAATCTGCTTCGCATATGGCATTATCTGTGCTTGGATGCAGAAGCAACGTCATTTACTCTAAAGAAAAAGGATGATGAACGAGTGCGTATGATCAAGCAGATTCTGCAGTATATACAGGAAAATTATGCAAGGAATTTAACTTTGTGTGGCCTTGCAGCATATTTCCATATGAGTGAGGGACAGTTTTGCCGTTTCTTTAAATCACAGATAGGAATGACTGCAATTGAGTATTTAAATTATTACCGTATCGGTGTGGCTTGTGACATGTTAAAGGATGGCATGTTGCCAATCAGTGAGATTGCGACAGAATGCGGCTACAACAATATCAGCTATTTTAACCGAACCTTTCGAAAATATATGCACTGTACACCGGGAGAGTATCGGGTGAAAAAGTAGACTGTATATAGCAATTTTTGAGAAATCTTAAAAGAAATAAATAGAAAAGGGAGTGTATCAGATGGAATGGGTGAAGAGAAAGATCAGAAGAGTGCTGGATCTATTTGGAAGAGTGAAGCTTGTGACAGTGTATGCGTGGATTTGTATGATCTCATTTGCCATATTTGTAGGGGCGTGGTATTTTTCAAATCAGATTGCCGGAAAGTCAATTCGAAATGAATACGAGGACTATAATGAGGCCTTATTTGACCAGACGGTTTCTGATATCAACAGAGGTATTTTTGATTTGGTACAGTTGTCTTATACGATTATGTCCAGTGAGAGCTTAAATGAATTTTTGACCGCAAAAAATTTTGGAGAGAGAAATAGTGCGCTTTCTGGTGTTCAATATGAATTTAACCGATTAAAAACGATCCGAAATGATATAAAAGCAATTGTTTTATATGATAATGAAGGAAAAATGATGGCAAATACAGGAATTACGATTCCTTCTGAGTTATATAGTACTGTGAATAATGGATCATCTATTTCATTTTCTGGAATTTACCACATCGAAAATAACGATTATTTTCAAGTGATCGTGCCATTATATTTGGTGGAAAAATCAGTGGTAAAAGAAAAAAATGGTTGTTGCAGTTTGTTAGTAAGTCTTGATTTTTTGGAGCAAAGACTTCCAGATGTGGTGCGTTCAGGAGAGCAGTGGTGTGCAATTATAGATGGTGATTCACAGATTATATTGGAAAAGGGAGATCGACCATCTTACCTTCCAACGAAAAGTCAGTGGTTTTCAATGGATGAAGAGGCAGATGAGGCTTCATTTATATATATAGAAAAGTTTGATAAGGCAAAATGGAAAATTTTATTTAGCATTCCCCAAAATACCGTATTTCGGGATATTAATACAATCCAAAGAATTAATCTAATGACCTATTTGGTTACAGGAATGTTGATTTTCGTGCTGTTTTTGGGAATTTATGCAAGCTTTTTGCGTCCGGTTAAGCGTCAGATTGCGTTTATGAATTATTATGCGATCAATCGAAAAAGTAGAATGAAAGTACTTTCTGATAATGAGATGGGCATTTTGGCAAAAAATTTAAATGAGATGCTAGACGAGCTTGATCATCTAAATGATGAAAATATACAGGCAAGTAAGAAAATACTTGAGGTAGAATATCAGAAAAAACAGTCAGAACTTTTGGCGTACCGAAATCAAATCAATCCACATTTTCTGTACAATACATTTGAATGTATCAGAGGAATGGCCTTGTATTATGAAGTACCGGATATTGCAGCTATTTCAGAGTCACTTGCCAGTTTTTTTACATATAATGTTCGGGGTAAGGGGTATGCACAGATTCGAGTGATCTGTCAGCATATTGAAGATTATGCGTCGATTATTGGGTATCGTTTCATGAATCAATATCAGATCGTCTATCATGCGGATGAAGATGCGATGGAATGTATATTTCCCAAAATGGTTATACAGCCTCTATTAGAAAATGCGATTTTTCATGGCTTAGAAACAATAGAGTCAGATGGAATTGTTCAGGTAGAAATTAAAAAGAAAGGACAAAAGTTAATTATTTTAGTGGCTGATAATGGCCATGGAATGGATCAGGCAACTCTTGATGCGATGAATACCAGATTAAAAGAATATGATCGAACCAATTTATTGCCAATTGAAAAACATGGAATTGGAATGGTGAATATTTATCGAAGGCTAAGGCTTTTTTATGGTGAGGATCTTGCGTTTTCTGTAGAAAGTGAAATTGGTGTAGGCACAAGAATCAAAATTTGTGTACCGTCAGAAGCAAATATAAGGGAGGATGAGTATGTTTCAGGTATATTTAATTGACGATGAAATATGGGCGCTGATTAGTCTTGAGAAGTTGATTCCATGGAAAGAATATGGATTTTGCATCTGTGGAAAGTCAAATAGTGCAAAAAAAGCATGGGATGATATTTGTAAAAATCCACCAGATGTAGTGATTACTGATATTCGAATGCCAGGTATGACTGGCTTAGAATTGCTAAAAAGATTACATGACAGCAAAATGAAGACGCAGGTTGTGTTAGTCAGTGGTTTTGCAGAATTTCAATATGCGCAGGAAGCAATTAAGCATGGTGCTTTTGAGTATCTTTTAAAGCAAGTGAAAAGGGAACAATTAAAAGAGTGTATGATACGCTTGTTTACATTTTTGTCAGAGCAAAAAAAGAAAATGTTAGAAACAGAGGCATATAGTGAAAAACAATTTTGGACACAGATGCAGGATCAGCAGATCAAAAGAGCAGCAGAATGCTTGTTTCAAATAGAAAAACAGGAGTGGATTGGCAAAGTTTGTTTTGTAGCCTCATGCAAGAAAGAAAACATTGTAGATAAAAAGAATGGCAAAATGATTCAAGTGGAGAGTTTTCGGCTCTTTTTGTTAGGTGAGCGAGATGAAAATGCATATGGTTTGTGTATTGCTGATCAGGAGAAAAGTTCGAAGTCAGAGGAAATTAAGAAGTTTCTAGCACAGGTTTCAGAACAAGAAACTGTATGGGGAATTTCAAGAATAGGCGATGGAACACAGAAAGTATCAGAAATGATATGGGAAGCACAAACTGCACTTAGAGCTGCCTATTTTTCACAAAATCAAATTCTTTCTTATCATATAAAAGGAAATGGATGGAAAAAATGGGATGAGTTGAGCCGAGCTATGTATTATAAACAAAATACACAAGTGAGAATGCAGCTTGAAGCATTAAAAAACGAGGTAGAAGTAGGTGCTGTATTGTCAGACGAATTGTTCTCCATTTTAGAGCGAATAGATTATGAATACAAAAAGTCGCATGGAAAAAATTTAAAGCCACAGGAATGGATAAGAGAGTGTGATATGATTCACAGCTATCCGAGTGATAAAGAATTTTTTAGATGGTTGATGGTATTTTTTCCAGTTCAATCAGAGGTAGGAAGTGACAGTGCACAGTATATTATTCACCTTATTGAAAATCAACTTGCAAATGCACCTACGTTAGCGACGATAGGAAAAGAACTTGGGATGAGTCAAGGCGCATTGACTCAGATATTAAAACGTCAGACAGGAAAAAATTATTCAGAACTGCTTTTGGAACAGCGAATGAAGCGGGCGAAAGAATTACTTGTTTATACCAATAAGACAATCACGGAAATTGCAGAGGAGACAGGCTATACAGACTTGTTTTATTTTTCAAAAACATTTAAAAAGAATAACGGCATTTCACCAAATGAATATCGGAAAGAAAAAAGAATAGAAAATGAACAAAGTACAAATGAAAAATAAACAAATTACCAAACAAAATGCCAAATAATACATGTGAAGATGAAAATGAATTGTGTATAATAATGGCATCACAAGACGTAGAGATCCTGAAAACAGGACAAAGTAATGAAAGGGGCAAGAACATGAAAAAAGAAATGAAGCGAAAAGCAATGGCACTCACACTTACATCTGCATTAGCAGCAATGGCAATTGTTCCGATAGCAGTTCAGACAAATGCAATGGCAGCAGATGATGTAACAATTGATTGGTTTTCGGATGTGTCTGGATGGGGACCAGCAAACTGGAATGGTGCAGAGACATCACCGCTTATGGATTCCATCAAGGAAAATTTTGGTGTTAATTTTGAAATTGAGCAACCGGCAACGGATGCGGATACCAAATTAGCACTGATGATTGCAACTGATGATCTTCCAGATTTAATTTCCATTACGGATAATGAGACGATCACTCAGCTGATTGAGTCTGGTTATGTATGGACAATTGACGAGTTTATGGAAGAATATGATCCAGATTCTCATTTGCTATCAGATTTCCCAGAGGATGTTAAGGAAGCTGTTATCAATTCATATGGAGATTTCTGGTTCTTCCCAAGCCATATTGATTCTGTAGATCATAGAGAGACCTATCCTCTTTGCTCAGAAACCTATGTAAACAATGTTGTTTATGGTCAGAACAGTTCCATTATGTTCAATACCAAGATTATGGAAGATCTTGGGCTTACTCAGGAAGATGTACAAACCCAAGAAGCTTTCATGGCAACCTTAGAGAAGGTAGCAAATTCTGGATATACAGTGGATGGTGAACCGATTATTGTAGCAACAATGAATGCAAATCTTTGGCTAAATTCATTGGATGGTGTAATGAGTGATAGCTTTGGTGTAGTTCCGGTAGATGCAGAAGGAAATTATCGTATGAGAGAGCTAAATCCAGGCTATAAGGAAGTATTGAAATTTACAAATGATATGGTTCGAAATGGCTATATGGATTTGAACCTGCTAACATTGGACGAAAATGCACTTGTTACATATATTGAATCTGGTCGTGTATTCTGCTGGTTTGGTAATCCGGCACAGGCTGATTTAAGCAAATCTAATATGACATCATATGGACCAATTTTATCGGATACTGGATCAGTACCGACAGTTGGAATCAATTCCTTGGCAGGAACTGGATGGATTAAGACCTTTGTATCAAAGAATTGTGAAAATCCAGAGGCACTAGCAAAGGCACTTAGCTTTGCAACAAGTGAAGAAGGATTGTGGTTAAATTATTACGGTGTTGAGGGCGAAGATTATACAGTTCAGGAAAACGGAACTATGGTTCGTACAGAGGAAGGTCTTGCACGTTACAAAGATGTATATGCACAGAATATCTGGTTATGGCCGTTTAACGATACCGATTTCTTCTGGGCAACAACGCCAGGACCAGAGGAGCAAGCAGATGGTGAAAATGGTTCCGATTTGGCATATTCGATTGCATGCTCTGCACTTGGTCGCTGGGATACAACCTATATTTACAACTCCGGATTGCTTACAACAGTAAATGCAAATCCGCTTGAAGCCAGTAGCGACTTGGGAATCAAATATACACAGATTAAAAATTATCTGGAAAGTCAGAAGGCAAAGATTATTTCTGCAACAAGTGATGAGGAGTTTGAAAAGGAATACCAGAATATGATTGATACCTTAAATGAGTATGATGCTGAGGCAGTAGATTCTGCATTAAATGAGTATCTTCAGACCGCATGTGAGCAATATGACCAGAGCATTGAAAATCCAAATGCAGAGGTTTATGGCGAGTAAGCTGAATAGAAATTGAAAGAAAGTCAATACGGTCTGCACATTTGTGCAGACCGTGCTTTTTAAGAGGAGAGAAGGTATGGCAAAAAGAAAACACAGGTTAGGATACGGATTAGGCGTACAACTTCAACTGCATTCAATGATGTTACCAGGAACATTATTAATGATTGTTTTTAATATTATTCCATTGTTTGGATTGATATTGGCCTTTAAGAATTATAAGGTTACGCAGGGAATCGTCGGAATTTTTACTAGCCCATTTTATGGCTTTCAAAACTTTAAAATTATTTTTTCCAACCATGATTTTATGGGAATGCTTGTAAATACGCTTGGCATCAATCTGATTGGCCAATTGGTTACCATTCCGCTTACAATCATCTTTGCTTTATTTATTAATGAGATTACACATGAAAAAATGAAGAATTTGGTAAAGACAGTAACCTATATGCCACATTTTATATCTTGGGTTGTTTTTGGAAGTATTGTAATTAATTTATTGGCTTCAGATGGAGCAATCAACCAGCTTTTATTAAAGTTTGGCATTTTAAAAAATCCAGTTGTATTTATGGCAAAACCAGATTATTTTTGGACGATCAGTATTATATCAAGTTTGATTAAGGAAATTGGATGGGGAACCATCTTATATACAGCAGCAATTGCTGGAGTAGATCAAGAAATGTATGAGGCCGCAGAAATTGATGGAGCAGGACGCTATCGCAAGATGTGGAGCATTACACTCCCATGTATAAAGGGTACAATTGTAATTATGGTAATTTTTGCAGTAGCTGGTATTATGAATAATAATTTTGATCAGATATTCGTTTTGCAAAATTCCTTTAACCTAGAGCGAAGCGAGGTAATTGATACCTATATTTATAAGGTTGGTCTGCAACAGCTGCAATTTGGTATGGCATCAGCAATCAATATTTTCAAGTCAGCGATTGCACTTGTTTTACTGTTTATTGCAAATTTCGTTTCAGGAAAACTAACAGGTAGTGGATTGTTCTAGGAAGGAGGGAAAGACAATGGCAAGAGAAAAAAAGCTACATTCAAAAAAGAAAAATGAAAGATATTTCATGATTAGATTGTACATTGTGATGACACTTATTATGTTAATTACACTGTATCCGATGTGGTATTCGGTTATTAATTCATTGAATTCAGCAGCAGATCTTTCCAAGAACGGATATGCCTATCTGTTACCACGTGATTTTACATTGGATAGTTGGAAAGCAGTTGTAAAAGATGGAGAAATTGTTCGAGCATTTGGCATTACTGCTAGCAGAACGATTTTGGTTACTTTTTTTCAGACACTGATAACAGCAATGTTTGCATATGGTTTTTCTAGAAATAATCTGATTGGAAAAAAGTTTTATACATTGTTGGGATTTACTAGTATGTATTTAAGTGGTGGTGTAATTGCTTACTTTATTCTTTTCAATTATTTAAAACTATATAATTCCTATTGGGTTTATATAATTCCGAACTTGTTTGGTGGATTTTATAATGTTATTATTTTTACTGCAAACTTTAAAGGAATTCCAGATTCCCTTTTTGAGTCAGCAAGAATTGACGGATCATCTGAATATCGTGTATTCTTTAAGATTGTTTTGCCACTTTCAAAACCAGTACTTAGCGCACTTGGAATTTTCACTGCAGTGGGTGTCTGGAATGATTATACAGCCACATTGTATTATACACGATCACCAAAGCTCCAGACATTATCATATTATTTGCTTTCTGTTACGAAGTCGAGTAAGGCAGCAGAAGAACTCCAGAAGTCAATGGATGTAGGAACCGCAGCCAATATTCGAAATGTGGTAGCATCGGCATCAAACTATAAGACAATTGAGTTGTCTTGCATGGTATTTGCAGCACTGCCGCTTATTGTTATCTATCCATTTCTTCAGAAGTTTTTTGAGAAGGGTGTGATGGTTGGTTCTGTAAAGGGTTAAAACTTTTGCAAAAGAAAGGAAAAGAATATGGAAACAAAAATGGAAAAGGGGTTTCCAGCACCGTTGTTTCGCGATCCTATTTTTGATGGAGCATCAGACCCAACGGTGATTTGGAACAAAAAGGAAGCGTGCTACTATATGTTTTATACCCAGAGGCGTTCTACATCGGTGCAGGTTGGATTTTCATCAATCCATGGAAGTAAGATTGGAGTGGCAACGTCAACAGATAAAAAAGGCTGGCTTTATCGCGGTACATTAGAAAATCTTGATATTGAGCATGGTCATAATACCTTTTGGGCACCAGAGATTTTTGAGGCAAATGGAACATATCATATGTATGTATCCTATATTACAGGAATCCCAACAACATGGGAGTATCCAAGACACATTCTCCACTATACATCTGAAAATCTTTGGGACTGGACTTATCAGTCAACATTGCAGCTGTCATCTGAGCGCGTGATTGATGCATGTGTGTATGAGGTTTGTCCGGGTGTTTACAAGATGTGGTATAAAGATGAAAACCATGACAGCCATATTTATGCAGCACAGAGCACTGACCTGTATCAATGGGAGGTAGTTGGAGAGGAAATTTCTGACTGTTCACAGGAAGGACCGAATGTATTTGAGCTTGGTGGAAAGAAATGGATGATATGTGATTGCTGGAAGGGTCTTTCAGCGTATGTATCAGATGATTTTACTAATTGGAAACGTTGCCCATGTAATCTTCTTGTAGGGCCAGGCAAGGATCCATCTGATCAGACAAATGGTCATCATGCCGATATTCTAGTAGAAAATGGTGAAGCAGAGATTTATTATTTTACTGGACAGTATCCGGAAGACTGTGCGGATGTAGGACTTCGTGCATTGACTGCTGTGCAGGGGTGTATGCTGTATGCAGAGGATGATAAGCTTTGCTGTGTGAGATGATCGGGAATTAAAAGAAATGCAGGAATACCTGATTGCAAAGCAGACAGTTCAGCATATTTTTGGAATTGACTGGAAAAATGAAGAAGAAAAAAGACAGAAAGAACAGGAACAGCAAGCACAAAATCATACTCGCTGATAGCTGCTACGGCGAATGAAAAAATTGTGCAGACGCCGTCTGCACAATTTGAAAGCCACGGTCTGAACCCCCATTATGGTATGCTCCCCGTCAAGAGGACAATAAAAAATAATAAATTTTTGTATCGTCAGCCATGCTATGGCTGGCGATATT
>NZ_JAJEQN010000054.1:0-20515 GCF_020687335.1 Anthropogastromicrobium aceti | reverse complement strand
GATATGAAAGAAATACTAAAAATTATAAAAGAAGGAAAATATTATATTGGTACAGAAAATAGAGAAGAAGATTAATGCGCTAGTCAAATAAGCTAGAGTTGTAGTTAAAAATGACTTTTTAACTGGGTAGGAGGTGAGGATGATTCTGGTGTGATCTTTGCGAAACCACAGGAGTTAGGAAGCAAAAATCTGGAATAGCCATCGGGACAGGGACGGTGGCTAAAAATGTGTCCCTACTGGCTCGATATGTGTCCACTAAAATAAAAAAGTCTGAAAGTTCAAGAAAAGAGCTTTCAGGCTTTTTGGTGTCTTTACTAGAATGTAGTCGAGTCGAAAAAGAACAAAAGTTCGCAAATTTGAGCCGCAGGGACACTAATCTGACCACCGTGCCTGTCCCCAATGTGGTCTAAGAAACTTCGAACAGGCTATGTCATCGAGAACAAGTTGGGTTATCAGTTTGATGTCAAGCTTGGAGATTATGCAAATCTGGTAGCCATTATTGGAACCGGAACTCCATCAAGTGTGGCGTTTTCAGAGATTCAGGACAACAAGGTATTTGTACTGGAGAAGGTAGAAAAATGAATTTATTCCTACATGGGCTATACAAGTGATTTTAGAAATGTAGCGAGTGTAATGGATGCCAGACAGAAACGCGTTTCCTATGCATATGACAGTGATAACCGTCTTCTGACAAAGATGACCGATGCCAACAATCATAGTACACAGTATCATTACGAGGCATCAACAGATCGCTTAACAGGCGTAAGTGCAGCCGTATTGGGGCAGACAAGGGACGTTTCCTATACATATGATGAGGGAGACCGAATTAAGAGTATCAAGCATGGTGGAACCACTTATGCATTTGATTATGATTGTTTCGGAAACCAGACAATGGTAAAGGCGGGTGACAAGACTCTTGACAATTACCGGTCTACGCATCCACTATTGAGCATTTAAAATATGCTTCTTAAGGCGATTTGTGGATTAAAGAAATTATTTAGAAGTGCAAAGAGTGCCATTTTATTTGATTGATTATTTTGAAGTGATATTACACTGATTGTTAAAATAATTTATGCATATTTTAAAATTTAATGCTTAATAGTATTGACTTATTATATCTATAGTGATAATATAAGGATAAAAGAAAACAATGCGTTGTAAATAATGCATGATTGTGCGTATCGCATTGATTAAGGTGAAACGAAAGGAGAATTATAGTATGAGCCAAAGCATTAGATGGACACCAGTTTGTATCTATTGTGGTATGTCAAGAGGTGGTACATTAACAACTAGCAATGGGAGACCGCCAACATGCCCACCGACAATGTCTGGAATTTGCCCTTCAAGTCCAGATAAAAAGCATAAGCCGAGATGGGAAGAATGTTGAGATAATTTAGAGGCTGTTGCTGAATAGGAGATAGTGGGGTATACTATTTAGGGTACACCATTAAAAAAATAATATTTGAAGGCGAAAATAGGGTGTCGTAAAATGATCTAGTTTTTCTAGCTTCATTTTACGGCACCATTTGAATGTGTCAAACAATTATCATCAGTCGTCATTGTCAGATTCTCTCACCAAAGCTTACATAATATTCCTTAAAAAATTCGCTGACCTTATCTAAAATCTTCTTCATAATAAATACCTCTCTTTCTTTCATTAACTCTATACTAGTGAAGTAATGGGTTGGTTCTTTTTTGGAGACCGGCCGGATCTCTTTTTGATGGTTTTATAGTAGCACACGGCAATGAAAATGTGAAATACATATAATAAATGTATAACAATACTCTATAGGTATTGCAACGAGGTGGATATACATGCTATCATGTAAAATATCATATTAAGGAATTTTCATCAAGGAATTCCCATCAAAGCAAATTTGTTTGGAAAGGCAGGTGATTCGATGGAGCTTCGTCATATTCGATATTTTAAGGCAGTAGCAGAGGAGAAAAATTTTACCAGGGCAGCGGAAAAACTTGCGATTGCTCAACCACCGCTCAGCCGTCAGATTCAGGATTTAGAGGAGGAACTTGGCACAAAATTATTTGAGCGCTCACCGCACAAGGTAAAACTCACGGAAGAAGGAGAATTGTTTTTGCAGTACGCATCGCAGATTCTTGATCTGGTGAACCGTTCTGAGGAAGAAGTGAGAATCCGAAAAGAGGGCTTACAGGGAACACTTTACATTGCCTCAGTTGAGGGATGTGGTCCCCATCTTTTTGCACATTGGATTTCAGAGTTTCAGAAGATGCATCCGCATGTGCAGTATATTTTGTGGAATGGAAATACAGATGATGTAAATAATCGTGTCACGAAGGGCTTATGCGAGGTGGCGATGATCACGGCGCCATTTAACACGGAGGAGTTTCATGTGTTAGAGGTATATGAAGAACCGTGGGTGGCGATGATTCCGAAAGGTCATCCGCTTTATTCAGAGACAAATGAACCGATCAATCCGAATGAACTGCTTCCATATGATCTTTTGATCCCGTCACGTGAATCGCGTCAGGGTGAGATTCATGGATGGTTTTCAGATCCGCAGAGTATGCCTATTATTCGCGGCAGAGTGGCGCATATGATGAATGCCTATGAACTCAGCAAAAATGGAGTTGGAATTGCGATTTATCCAGAGTCGATATCGTCACTTGTACGAGACCGCGAGGTCTGTATTAGACAAATCAATAACCCAGACGCGAAGGCATTTTATGCGTTGATTTGGAAGAAAGACCGTACCTTGTCCCATGCGGCAGAGGCATTTATTGAGTTTATTAAGAAGAATAAGGAGGGTGTTCAATGAGATTAGAGCAGGGAAAGCTTTGCTTATGTATTAGAAAGGCAGAGCAGTCATTTAAACAACTGTTTTCACAAAAACGTGCATTTTCTGAGCATATGGAAAAATGGCAGGATGATGATCTATATGATATGTATGATCACAACCAGTTTGTGCCATTATTAGATGATCCAACAGGCAAAGAACTAGAGCAGGCAATTGCATACCAGCGCCAACTCGGCAGAGGCTTTCTAAAGATCGATACAAGAGAAAAGTTAGATGAGGTTCTGATCAAACGTTTTTCTTTGGAAGAATGCTGCACAGAAACAATGCTTCTTAGAAATAAGAAAGAAAATATGGCAAGATGGAAGAGCAACCCTGACGTAATAATATATGACAGTGCTTCCGGTGATGTATTAGCCGATTTGCTTAAAATTGATATCGAAACTTTTGCTTCAGACTACGGCGAAGATTTTATCAGAAGACGTGATGCGCGTTACGTAAAAAAGGCGATGGAGATACCGGGATTTCATTATTATGTGGCATATCTGGATGGAAAACCGGCAGGTGCCTGCTATGCATATGCGATAGATGGCTATGTGGTGATGGATGCTCTTGTTGTAAGGGAAGCATTTCGCAAGCGTTACGTGGCGACCACACTTATGAAACACATTGCATCTCAGTTTAAGGAAGAAATGTTCCTGCATGCAGATGCAGACGATACACCGAAAGAAATGTATAGAAAAATGGGATTTGAGACGGTTGATGAACTGTATGAATATTTGAAAATGTGGTAATTGTGAGTTATCACGTTATGTAGTGGTGCCGACAAAGTCATTCATCGAGGTGCCCTTGCGATAAACTTGCTTGTAATACAAAAAAAGCCGGGGGACAGGTCCCCCTGGCTTGGTTTTCAGTTCCCTTCGTCCCATCGATTTGACAAATTTTCATGCAAGCATGGAATTTGTCAAATCTAGTGTGACGTGTGAACTGATTTAGCAAATCTCAGCGCCAGCTGGCATTTTCTTCTCTGGTGTCATCAGTGCAAGATTTCCGTCTGCATCCTCTGCACACAACAGCATACCTTCAGATAAAACACCTGCAAGTTTTGCCGGCTTTAAGTTTACAAGAACCATAACCTTCTTGCCAACCATTTCTTCTGGTGTGTAGTGAGCTTTGATACCGGAAACAATCTGCTTTACCTGAGATCCTATCTTTACCTGAGAGCACAGAAGCTTTTTGGACTTCTTTACTGCCTCACAGGAGATAATCTCACCTACCTGGAACTGCATTTTTGAGAAATCTTCGTATGTGATTTCTTCTTTTGGCTCGATGTCGATAACAGCCTCATCTTCTTTTTCAGCCTCAGCAGTTTCTTTGGAAGCGTCCTTTGCAGCAGCCTTCTTGGACTCCATAAGTGCATTAACTTCTTCCATCATCTTTTCTGCATCAACACGTGCAAAAAGAATCTGTGGCTGATCTGTTACCTTATTTCCAGATGGGTAGGTGCCCATTGTGGAAACCTGATCCATTGTGCGAAGCGGTGCATTTAAAGAATCAGCAATCTTCTTTGCAGTCTCTGGCATGAATGGCTCAAGTAAGGAAGCACCGATTAAGATGCTGTCGATCAAGTTGTACATAACAGTAGACAGACGCTCTTTCTTTGATTCATCCTTTGCAAGTACCCACGGAGCAGTCTCATCGATATACTTGTTGCAGCGCTTAAACAGGGTGAAGATCTCGGTGATTGCATCGGCAACACGAAGCTTATCCATGCGA
Source organism: Anthropogastromicrobium aceti (assembly GCF_020687335.1). Taxonomy (NCBI): domain Bacteria; kingdom Bacillati; phylum Bacillota; class Clostridia; order Lachnospirales; family Lachnospiraceae; genus Anthropogastromicrobium; species Anthropogastromicrobium aceti. Next base: position 15,968 of record NZ_JAJEQN010000054.1, on the reverse strand, counting down.
GCAGTTACTCTAGAAGCAGTGGAGGTGACAACCTCAAATAAGGAATCATCAACATCCTCTTTTACGCCATAGTTGACAGCAACACCGCCAAAGTACTTGTTGGTCATGGAGATCGTACGATTTACCAGATTTCCAAGTGTGTTTGCCAGATCAGAGTTCATACGCTCAATCATCAGATCCCAAGAGATTACACCATCGTTTTCAAACGGCATCTCATGAAGAACGAAGTAACGAACTGCATCAACACCAAAGAAATGAACAAGCTCGTCTGCGTAGATTACATTTCCTTTTGACTTACTCATCTTGCCATCACCCTGAAGCAGCCACGGATGACCAAATACCTGCTTTGGAAGCGGCAGATCAAGAGCCATAAGCATGATTGGCCAGTAGATGGTATGGAAACGAAGAATATCCTTTCCAATAAGATGAAGGTCAGCCGGCCAATACTTTTCAAACATCGGATCGCTGTTTCCATCAAGATCAAAGCCAAGTCCAGTGATATAGTTGCTAAGTGCATCAATCCATACATAGATAACATGCTTTGGATCGAAGTCTACCGGAATACCCCACTTAAAGGAGGTACGGGAAACGCATAGATCCTGAAGTCCCGGAAGAAGGAAATTGTTCATCATCTCATTCTTTCTGGATTCTGGCTGGATGAAATCTGGATGCTCATTAATATGAGCAATAAGCTTATCTGCATACTTGCTCATACGGAAGAAATAAGCCTCTTCCTTTGCTGGTGTACATGGGCGTCCGCAGTCTGGGCATTTGCCGTCAACTAACTGAGAAGCGGTGAAGAAGGATTCACACGGAGTACAGTACATACCTTCATACTCACTCTTGTAGATATCACCCTTGTCATAAAGCTTCTTGAAAATTTTCTGAACCTGCTTTTCATGGTAGTCGTCAGTAGTACGGATAAATTTATCATAGGATGTGTTCATCAGGTCAAAGGTCTTCTTGATCTCGCCTGCCACCTCATCAACAAACTGCTTTGGTGTTTTTCCAGCCTCAGCAGCTTTCAACTCGATCTTCTGACCATGCTCATCCGTACCTGTCTGAAAGCGCACATCATAGCCCTGCATTCGCTTGAATCTGGCAATGGAATCTGCCAGCACGATCTCGTAGGTGTTTCCAATGTGCGGCTTGCCGGAAGTGTAAGCAATGGCCGTGGTGATGTAATACGGTTTCTTCATGGTGTTTTTCTCACTTTCTGCCGCAGAAGCGGTCTGTTTTTTCACAGTGATGCTATTTGCGCAGCACAAATTTAAAAAGGGCTGGGAAATGCAGCACAGATATAATTTATGATACCACCAGGAACGAAAGATTGCAAGAAAAACGTGAGAAAAGCAATTGTCTGTATTGAAAAATCATGCTATACTGTGATTATAAGTTACCGTGTCGCTTTGTGTCAGGTAAAAGCAACGCAGTAAAGAATTTAGAAAAAGAGAAAGGCTGGATTGTTGTATGAATTCAGAAGATAGAAAAAGGCTTAGAAAGCAGAAGCACAGAATCATGATGATGCGTTTGTGGCTGCCGGTTGTACTGGTAGTTGTCTTGGTTGTCGGATTGACAGCAGGCGGCATTGCAATGTCACTAGGTCAGACAAAGAGCGTGGCAGAGCAGGGCACAAAGGAAGATGGAACAAAGAATGTAGAAACAAAGGAAGCTTCTAATGAGTCAAAAGAAGCAGGCGATGAAAATGGTGAAGCACAGACTGTTGATCAGGCAGGTGCAGACAAACAGCAGTCAGAAGAGGCACAGACTGGAGCAGAAAGTGATAATTCTCAGGCTGGCAATGAGGATGATGACAGCAATCATGCGATAGAGCAGTCTGACTTTGATGAATTTATCACCAATCTGAATGAGGCTGTAGCACAAAACAGCAATTATTTAAAGCGTGAGAGTGAGAATCTTACAAGAACACTTGCGGAGCTGCAGACGTATGACAGAACACATCTGACAGAGGCACAGGCAAAGACATATGATGCATTGCTTGATGCGTTGAATGTTGAGATGGATGGCGAACAGTATGACAGTGTGGCAGCAGCCGCAGCTGATGCTGCACTTTGCAGTGTTGAGGGTGGTGTTGATTACTACAATTATCTGCTGCAAAAGTATAGTGGTGTAGATGGAGCCTGGGGCGATTTCCGTGAGATACTGGCGAATGAAGCAAACGGTAATTATCAGGTTATGAATGACTTAATGGGTGGTGATTCCACACTTCAGGTGGGTGCAGCAAGCTTTACAAAGCAGGCACCAGATGATGCATACGCATATGATACAGTCAGCGCATCTTCAAGCGCGCTTAAGAAAAATCTTGTATGCAATGGCTTTGTAAATGGCTGGACTGAGTTCGGTATTATTCGAGCTTATTTAAACGATGATCGATTAGACGATAATTTAAGAAATTACCTGATTGCATCGACGAGAATGACGTATGCATTGTATGGTGTTGCTGATATTTCAGTACATGCAGGCGGCTGGGGTGAAGCAGAGGTAACAGATCTTTGCACAACTTATTTTGGAGAAGCAGGCGGAAGCAGCTATGGTTCTAGTGTGTATCAGATGGTTTTAAAGAATCCTGGAAAATATGCAGCTGCAGCGATTGACTATTTGCAGATCACAGAGCTTGAGTCAACAATGGCTACCAATCAGGGTGAAAACTATAGTGAAGCTAATCTGTTAGACCTTCTCTTTAATCAGGGACCGGCAAACTTTAGAGTATTAAGAAGCTGGATTGGATTATAAAAAAACAAGACCAGGGGGCAACCCCCTGGTCTTTATTTACACTACTTTTTTGTATTTACTCCTGTAGTGAACTGGAGACATGCCATAATATTTCTTGAAAAGCTTACTAAAATAGTAAACATCATCGTAGCCAACGCTGTTTGAGATGGCTTTTATGCTTTGTCCGTTATCAGATTCAAGCTGAATGCGGGCGCGCTCTAAGCGCATTTTAATCAGATAGTTGATTGGAGCTTCACCAGTCTCTTCTTTGAAAATTTTTGATATGTAAGCAGAGCTTAGATACATATTCCGGGCAATCAGATCAAGTGAAATCTTTTCAGCATAATGACTGCTCAGATATTGGCGGATCTCGCTCACCACATATGTTTTATGGTGTGTCTCAAAAGTGACAGGAGAACAGCTTTGTTTTGGCGGAACAGTGATCTGACGGATGATTGTCATAAGAAGCTGTGTCAAATATGCCTTTTGCATAAAGTACTGACCGACCTGATTGCTGTAGCGCTCAGATATCATACGAAGACACAGATTTGTGATATCCTGACGGACAAGACCGTCCGTGTGAAGCACAGATGAGCCGCCAGGAAAATCAAGACGGTTTGGTTCCATTCCCTTAAAGTGAAAGTTTGAAAATGAAGTAAAGAATAAAATTGCAGGGTTATCATGCACTGTCGGCAGTGTACGGTGCGGCATGTGCGACGGTACACAGACAATATCACCGGCTGTAAGTGGAGTGGTAGTTCCATCCATCCAGATTGCCAGATCACCAGATAACACTATAAAGAGTTCGGGTGCATCATGCGTATGAGAAAAATTCGATTCTGTCACCGTGCGCTTACCGGCGAAATATAAAGTTGGATTTAAGTCAGAGTAAGTAATGTCGTACGTATCACACACAGTAAAGTAAACCTCCTTAAAAATAAAAATGCCTAAAAACGATAAAGCTTGATTTGATTATTATACATCAATTTTCAAGAAAAGTACATTTTATTTTAAAAATATTAGAGTAACATGAAGGCACAAACTACAAAAAGGAGGAGAGAAATATGGGATACATACGCTGGTTTTTATCTTTTTTAAAAAAATACCGCGTAAGAATGATCGTAGGCTTGATCTTAGTGTTTATCACATCACTGCTTGTTTTGATCAACCCACAGATTTCTGGTATGATTGTGGATGAAGTTATTGAGGGACAGCATTATGAAAAGCTTGGTATTTTGCTGCTTATTATGATTGGAGTGACGCTTGTTCGATCGCTGCTGCGCTTCACATTTTTAATGTGTTTTGAGTCATCCAGTCAGGGACTTGTCTACGACATGAGGGAAGAAGCATATCGTAAGCTGATGAAGGAAGATTTTAACTTCTTCAACAAAAACCGCACAGGAGACCTTATGTCCAGACAGACAGGAGATATGGATGCAGTGCGTCACATGGTTTCTCATGTTATTTATTTTAGCTTTGAGAATATCCTTGTATTTTTGATGGCACTTGTGATGATCTTTTCTGTTAATGTTAAAATGGCACTTTGTATGCTGATTGTACTTCCGTTTACATTGGCAGTGACACTGAGCCAGAGACGTCATATTAAGCCGGCCTTTGACAGGGTGCGTGACTGTTTCTCTAGTTTGAATGCATTTGCACAGGAGACAATCGCAGGAAACCGTGTTGTAAAGGCATTTGCAAAGGAAGATTATGAGCTTGAAAAGTTCGACCGCGAGAATGATGGATATCGTGATGCACAGTTAAATGCCGCATCGATCTGGATGAAATATATTCCGATGTTTGAGGTCCTTTCCCAGTGTCTGACTATTATCCTTATGATCATGGGTGGTTTTATGGTAATTGACGGCGAGATGACTATAGGAAACATGGTAACTGTTAACGGTTATTTATGGATGCTTAACAGTCCGCTTCGTCAGGCAGGATGGATAATTAATGATTTGCAGCGTTTTCTTACTGCAATTGAAAAAATCTATAAGGTTTATACAACTGAGCCAGATATCAAGCAGCCAGAGCATGTTGTAGAAAAGAGAAAGCTAAAGGGCAGTGTTACCTTTGATCATGTAAATTATTATACAAATGATGATACTGTGTTAAAGGATATCAGTTTTCACGTAGAGCCAGGTCAGACAGTTGGTATCATTGGTGCGACTGGTTCTGGAAAGTCATCACTTGTCAATTTGATTTGCCGTTTTTATGATGTGAATCAGGGACGCGTGCTTGTCGATGATATTGATGTTAGAAATTTGAATCTCCAGACGCTTCGCGGAAATATCGGAATTGCGATGCAGGATGTCTTTTTGTTCTCAGATACAATTGAGGGAAATATCGCTTATGGAAATCCAGACTGTACGTTTGAGCAGGTGCAGGCAGCTGCAAAGATTGCAAATGCTGACGAATTTATCAGGGAGATGCCAGAAGGATATGATACGATTATTGGTGAGCGCGGTGTAGGTCTGTCTGGTGGACAGAAACAGCGAATTTCGCTTGCACGCGCAATTTTAAAGGATCCGTCAATAATTATTCTTGATGATACAACCTCTGCAATTGATATGGAAACGGAGAGTATGATTCAGAATGAATTAAAGAAAATCTCGGATGAGCGTACTGTATTTATCATTGCTCATCGTATATCTTCTATTATACATGCAGATCAGATTCTTGTACTTGATAATGGCCGCCTTGTCGAGAGAGGAACACATGAACAGCTGCTTGCTAAAAAGGGCTATTATTCAACTGTATTTCATCATCAATATGGTGAGTTTGACCGCTTTAAGAAGGTTCGCGCAGAAAAGGGAAGGGGTGAGGCATAATGGCACGAAATAAATATGACGTGGATGAGACACTCGAAACTAAATTTGACATGAAGCAGATTAAGCGATTATTTAGTTATGTAGGCCGTTATCGAAAAAAGCTGATTATGACAATAATGCTTATGCTGTTTTCCTCAGCGCTTGGCATGGTTATTCCTGTGCTGATGCAGCGCGTAATGGATATTTACATTCCGAATCACGACAAAAAGGGAATCCTTTTGATGGCGGCGCTTGCAGCTTTGATAATTTTGGCAACAGCTTACATACTTCGTATCAAGATTAAGTGGACATCTCAGATTGGTCAGGGCATCATTCATGAGCTAAGAAGAGAATTGTTTATTCATCTGGAGGAGCTGCCATTTTCTTATTATGACAGCCGTCCGCATGGAAAGATTCAGGTGCGTATTGTCAACTATGTAAATAACATAAGTGATCTTCTGTCAAACGGTATCGTAAATACCATCACAGACTGCTGTTCATTATTTTTTATTGTAGGCTTTATGTTTTATTATAGTGTGCCGCTTACTTTGATTTGTATGTGTGGTCTTCCTATTCTTATTGCAATTGTGCTTTTTGTAAAGAAAAAGCAGCGCCGCGGATGGCAGCTTGCAAGCAATAAGCAGTCAAATTTGAATGCCTATATTGCAGAGAGCATCAATGGTGTGCGTGTTACACAGGCATTTGTAAGAGAAGATAAGAATCTTGGCATATTCAATAATTTAAGCGGAAGCTATCGAAAGGCATGGATGAGCGTTATCAAGTATAACTTTATGATTGGACCGACTGTTCAGTTTATATCAATCCTTGCGACGGCAGCTGTATATTGGGTTGGTATTCACTGGATTATGGGCGGAAATGATATAATTAGTGTCGGTGCTCTAACGGCATTGACAATTTATATCAGCCAGTTCTGGAATCCGATCAATACGCTGGCTTCCTTTTATAACTCACTCTTGACGGCAATCTCATATCTGGAGCGTATTTTTGAGACTATTGATGAGCCAGTTAATGTAAAGGATGCTCCTGGCGCCGTGGAAATGCCGCCGATTAAGGGTGAGGTAGAGTTTTCTCATGTTGTATTTTCTTATGAGCCAGGTGTGCGTATCTTAAATGATGTAAATTTTAAGGCAAACGTAGGAGATAGTTTTGCAATCGTAGGTCCGACAGGAGCAGGAAAATCAACAATTGTAAATCTTATCAGCCGCTTCTACAATATTGATTCTGGAAAGATTTTAATTGATGGAATTGATATTAACAGTGTGACGATCAAATCACTGAGAAAACAGATGGGCGTTATGATGCAGGACAGCTTTATTTTCTCAGGAACAATAATGGATAACATCCGCTATGGAAACAGGGAAGCAAGCGATGAAGATGTAATCAGAGCAGCGAAGACAGTTTGTGCGCATGACTTTATTATGAGTATGGAAAATGGCTACCAGACTCAGGTAAATGAGCGCGGAAGCCGTCTGTCGGCAGGCCAAAGACAGCTTATTTCCTTCGCGAGAGCGCTGCTTGCCGATCCTAAAATTTTGATTCTCGATGAGGCAACATCAAGCATAGATACAGAGACAGAGTTACTTTTACAGCAGGGTCTTCAGGAATTATTAAAGGGCAGAACTTCCTTTATCATTGCCCATCGTCTGTCAACTATTAAAAGCTCAAGCTGTATCATGTATATTGACCAGGGAAATATCTTGGAGAAGGGTACGCATGATGAGCTGATGGCAAAGGATGGCTATTATAAGGAATTGTATATGAGTCAATATGCGTTTTTGGAAAAAATGTGATATCATACTTTGGTATGATTTACATTTTTTAGAAGTTCTCTATAATGGAAAGTACAGTAAAAACAAAAAATAACTAGTACTAGTTAATTTGATTGGAGGATTTCTTTATGAAGATGAGAAAAACGTTAGCAACGATGATGAGTGGTATTATTGCAATGAGCCCGGCAGGTGTGATCTTTGCTGACGAGGCTGTAGAGACACCTGTAACTTATGGCGATATGATTTCACTTTCACTTACACAGGGTGGAGAAACATTAAGCGCTGACATCACAGCTGTTTATAATGAAAGCGGAGACAGCTCTTTTTCTGTATCAGTGACTCTCCCAGCATCAATGATGGGCACAGAAGAACCTGTTGTTTATGGTTTTGATGATGTGCTTCGTGTATGTGGTGAGGATGTTTATTTAAATGTAGAAGAGATTGTAAACATATATAGTGAGCTTACAGCAGATGACAGTATGACTGAGATGCTTTCTATGGTAGGAATTACAGAGTCTTGGCTTGAAATACCTGCTCCGACAGCATCAGATGATGGTCAGCTTGATACAATTTTGACAGCAATTACTGATAATCTGGCAGATTTAGAGACTGTTGAAACTGATACTGGTGTTCAGATCGCAATAAACAATGATACTCTTCTTACAATTGCTCAGAGTATTGATGAGGCAATGGCATCTGTAGAAGGAACAGATGGTGAATCTGCAGAAGAAGACATAGAAGGACTTGAATTTGTTTCTGATTACATACTGGCAGCAGCAGAGGGGTTTAGAGAAGCTGATCCTGAGCTTTCAGAGGAAGATAGTGTTGCACTTGTTTCTGAACTGGTAGATGCGTTATTTGCTGGTGTTGAGGAAGAGTTCTCTATGGGATCAGATGAGTCTTCTGATATTTCATTTGTTGAGCTTCTTTCATCAGCATTAGAGTATGCTGCTTTTGAGGGTACACTTTCTATTGATTCCGCAGATGGCGTATCTGCAGTACTGCTTGATCTTTCAGCAACGGCAGAAGGTGAGGATGCAATTGGTGTTCAGCTTGGTATTGCTTCCATTACTGATGGAGAATTTGCTGAGTTTACATCACCTGAAAGCTTTGTATCACTTCGCGATGTTGTGAAAAATGTTGCTTCGCTGTACTACACCAGCATTGCATCTTATGAGGAGCCTTCCGAGGAAGTTTCCACTGAGATTGCAGAGTAATTAAGCTGGTTTTCCATATTCGACACACACCCAGAAGGCTGATTCGCGAAAGTGGATCAGCCTTTTTATCATTTTTAATACTTTAGGATGATTTACTTTTTTTATAAAAGCGGTATAATTTAAATTAAAGTTGGCTAAAAAGTCGTATTTTATTTATAAAAACCGTAACTATTAACTAAAAAGAGAGGAGGATTCTGTGGATAGATATGTGATTATAAAAAAAACAATAAAAACTAAATTTGATGAGTTTATGGATCATGGACGCATTTTGTACTTTGGTGCACCATGTGGATTTGGAAAAAGCACGGTGGCTTTTGAACTTCTGCGTGGAAAAAAATTTGAACTGATAAGTGGCTTGGAGACAGATGGAATACTGCCAGAGATCAAATTAAATCGCGACATTGTGGTGATTGATGATCTTCAGCAATTTCAGGAGGATGAAGATTTACAAAAATTAAATGAATTAATTCGTGATAATCCGCAAAAAAAATTTGTGCTGCTGTCGCGCGGTGGTGTGCCAGGTGTGTTTAGGGCATTTCAGTATACTGGTGATATGATGGTTATTGGTGCGAGAGATCTTTTATTTGACAGAGATGATATTCGGAAGATGCTTTTTGAATATAATATTAAGCTGACAGACAGTGAAATTAATGAAATGCTTAAAGAGTCAATAGGATATCCTTTAGGTGTTGTTGTTACACTTCAATGTATCAATCATGCGGATAGTCAGCGTGTATTTAATTCAGATATTGTAAAGGAAGCATATCATGAGGTGTTTCTTTACTTTGAAGCGGCAATTTACCATCGCTTTGATTTGCCAATACGCCGTCTTCTGCTTGAATTGGCGTCATTTGATAATTTTGATTATGAGCTAGCGAGAATGGTCAGCGGTGATCCTAGTACCAGCGAACTGTTAGACTGGATTCAGAAAAATACAACAATGCTTCTTTATGATGGGATTCGTCAATTTCGTTTCTGGCCGCAATTTCGTGATTTCCTTTTATGGGAGCTTGAGCGCAAATATAGTTCGCAAAAGAAAAACGCGGTGCTTGTGAGAGGCGGCATGTATTATGAGTTAAAAGGAGATTATGAAAAGGCGCTTGATTGTTACAGCAGAGGAAAAGATCACTCAAAGGTGTCGGAAATTCTGATTCGAAACGGAGAGAGTCATCCTGGAATGGGACATTACAGCGAGATGGAAAAATATTACCGCAGTTTGCCAGAGTCAGAAATCTTAGAATCACCGTCACTGATGCAGGGAATGAGTATGCTTTGCGCGCTGAATACAGATTATGAGAATTCGGAGCGCTGGTATCATGAGCTGGAACAATTTGCAGCAAAGTGTAAAAAGCAGGATGCTGTGCTTCGTCAGATCAAAAGTCGAATTGCATGGCTGGATATTTCACTTCCTCAGAGAAAAACTGATAAAATGATTCAGATTATTCCATCTGTATTTAGATTGATTACTAATAGAGAAGTGAAACTTCCACCATTTTCAGTGACAAGCACGCTTCCAAGTATTATGAATGGAGGCAAGGATTTTTCACCGTGGAGCAAAATAGATGATCTTCTTTATCAGACAATGCGCATTCCAGTAGAGGCTGTTTTGGGAAAGGACGGAGTAGGTCTGGCAGACTGTGCAATTGCAGAGAGTAAATTTGAAAAGGGCGAGGATATTTCTGGGCGTATTCTTTTGCTTGTTTCTCAGCTTGGAGAGGTGCAAAAAAAGGGAACTCCGGATATTGAGTTTGCAATGGTTGGTTTATTGGCGCGCAGCCAGATTGCATTAGGACGTGCAGAGGATGCGCTTCGAACAGTACAGATGGCTCGAGAGCGTTTTGAGGAAAATGGTCATACGCGTTTCTTCCATAATATAGATGCAGTACTCTGCCGTATTTGGCTTCATATGGATGATCTCGAACGTGTACAGGTGTGGTATCGGGAGAAGGCACCAAAAGATCCGCTTCATTTAAATGTTTTAAAGCGTTATCAATATCTTACACAGGCGATGGCAGAGCTTGCACTCGGAATGCCAGATGCAGCACTTTTGACACTCGCACCATTGGAGTCATATTGTAGGGAGTGTTCAAGATATATAGATGGGATTCATATTAATGTGCTAGAGGCGATTGCATTGTACAGAAAAAAGGATTCACTTTGGAAGGAAAAATTAAATTCAGCGCTTGATGCGGCGCAGGAGTTTGGTTTTATACGAACTATAAGTGTATATGGAGCCGCAGTGCTTTCACTGCTTGAACAGACAGAGTATAAAAATGATGATGAATGGTTTGCGCGGCTGATAAAAGATGTAAGAGTAGAGGCATCATTTTATCCTGATTTTTTGCAGCCGCATCTGTCAATGGAAAATGAACTTACAGCAACAGAGCTTCAGATTCTTCGTCTTATCTGTGCAGACAAAAGCAATGCACAGATTGGGCAAATTATGGATATAAAGCTTCCAACTGTTAAAACACATGTGAGCCATATTTTGACAAAGCTTGATGTAAGCCGAAGAAGCGAAGCAAAGACGGCTGCAAAACGGTTATGGCTGATTCCAGATGATAAAAATTAGTGCCAGCGCTCGACAAAATTTCGTTTTAAAATAAGAAATTCTTCAAGCTGCTTTAAAATATAGAAAAGAACAGCTCGGCTTTCAAACTCCTCACGTTTTGTGGGGAGTTTTTCATTTTTCATGGAAAGAATCAATTCATGAAGTGTATCAAGAAGTGATTTCACATCATTTGTTTTTGCATATTCTTTACTGATTCTTTCAAAAAAATCAGCTATGATTGGAGCTTGGTCTGGAAGATATGCAATCATTTGAATGCTGTTATATATTTGACGAAGCACCTGACTTTGAAATTCGCGCATTTGTACATAGTCGAGTTCGGCGCAGGACGATGTGCCAAGTGTGTTATCCATGTTTGTGAGTGCAAGGCTTTTTGCAGCAGTAAGCTGTTTGTCAAGCAAAAGAAAGCAGGAACCATCGTAGTTTGTACGATCTAGTGTTCTGATACGTTCTGCCATTCTTTTAATAATGGAACGAATGGACTCATCTGCCTCTGCCATTTTATCTTTCCATTCATTTTCCTTTGGACGAAGACTAAGATTAAGAAGGACTCCAATTCCAGCACCGATTAAAAACAGACTTATCTCATTTGCAATCATTGGAATATTCATTGTTTTTTCAGCTAAAAAATGTGTAATGAGAACAGAGTCCATGGCGATTGCTGATGACCACTTCATTGTGAGGCAAAGTGTTGTGAATACTAACAGATAGATGCCAAAAGCTGCTGTTGTATAGCCGAAAAAATTATAACATAAAAAGGAAACTAACAGTGCACAGCAAAAGGCTTCGCCTCTTGCAAGTGCAGTCTGTATGGTTTCCTTTTTTGTATTTTGAATGCTTAAAATTGTGATAATGCCAGCTGTAGCGCTGTACTTTAAGTTTAGACAGGAGGCAAAAAGAATGGCTAAAATTGCGCCGGCAGTGATTTTAACTGATTTTAAAATGAGTGCATTATAATTTCGATTCATAATTGCCTCCCTAAAATTTTAATTTTTTTCTTTTACTATTTTTGCAGCAATCAGGCAAAGTGCGATTGTAAGCAGCATATCAGGCAGTGTATTTCCGCACACGATATCTATACGCATAAGAATACGGTACATGATAAAACCAATCAGCCATATAAACAAATTACGCCACTGAAACGGTTTATCAGTAGATTTTCTCTTTAAAATGTAGAAGTCTGCAATCTGAATAGCAATCATCGGAGCAAAAACAGATCCGATCAGATAGAGGAAATTAGTGATATCATCCATCGGGTATACAATAGCCGCGATAGTTCCGATAATAGTTATGGCAATAGCTACATAATTTCCCTTTATTCCAGATACAATAGATTCACTTGAAATACCTGCTGAGTAGGCATCAAGAAATGTTGTTGTTACAGTAGAAAATACAACAATCAGAAGACCAGCAGCGCCAAGTCCGGCTTTTACCATAATCTGAGCAATGTCGCTCTCACCAGTAAAAATAGAAGCGCCCATACCGATCAGATACATAAAGCAGCTTACGATACCATATACAATCGCGCTGACAGCAGTTGCTTTAACAGGCTGTTTTGCTTCGCGTGTGTAGTCACTGATAAGCGGAAGCCAAGAAAGAGGCATTGCGACAGCAAGTTCTACAGCAGCGCCAAATGACATTGCTTCATCTTGAACTACGGAGGCAGTCCCGTTAAAGAAAATTACTTTTGCTAAAATAAGTGTCAGAATAAAGAGGGCAGCCATTGCGACTGTATTAAATTTTCCAAGATTGGTGATTCCAATCAGGATCCAGACAATAATTAAAACGCCAATCAAAAGACACCAGATCCACTGACCAGCCTGGAAAATTCCCTGTGCAGCCAGTGCACCGTCATAAATCATAATTGCAGTCCATCCGGCAAGCTGAAGTACATTTAAAATTGCAAATAGCTGACCACCATGAATGCCGAAACTGTCTTTTACTGTTTCCATTGCACTTTTTTGGAGTCTTCCGCCAATAACACCTGATAAAAATAATAAAACACATCCAATTACATGACCAATTAAAATTGCAGCGAGACCCTTTGCCATGCCAAGAGGAGCGAAGTATGTACCTGTCAGAATTTCTGCAATCGAAACACCGGCACCAAACCAGATTAAACCATTTTCAAATAGAGAAGTTTTCTTTTCCATAATTAGATGTCAGCCTCCTTGGTGTAAATATTATCGATTGCAAAGCCGTGATCCATAGGACCGCTTCCCTTTCCAAGATCAAGCATTGCAGATAATGCGCCAGAGATATAGTCCTTTGCACGGCATACAGATGTCTCAAGATCAAAACCCTTTGCAAGATTTGATGCGATTGCCGAGGACAATGTGCATCCAGTGCCATGTGTATTAGGATTTTGAATACGCTTTCCGTAAAACCAGCGATAAGTATTGTTTGCATATAAGAGATCGTTGGCATCATTTATGGTGTGGCCACCCTTGCATAAAACTGCGCAGTTGTATGTTTCTGAAATCATCTTCGCTGCATCAATCATTTCCTCGGCATTAGAGATAGTTCGTCCAGTCAGAACCTCGGCCTCTGGAATATTTGGTGTAAGCACATCAGCTAGTGAAAATAATTCTTGCTTTAGCGTATCAATGGCATCGTCGCTTATAAGCTTTGCGCCGCTTGTAGCTACCATAACAGGATCTACAACAATGTTTTTGGCATTGTATTGGCGAAGCTTTGATGCAATTACGTGGATCAGATCACTTTCTGAAACCATACCAATTTTTACAGCATCTGGATAAATGTCAGTAAAAACTGCGTCAAGCTCTTCTCCTAAAAATTTAGAATCTGCATTTAAAATAGAAGTCACGCCGGTTGTATTTTGTGCAGTCAAAGCAGTGATGGCACTCATAGCGTATACGCCATTTGCCATCATTGTTTTGATATCTGCCTGAATGCCGGCGCCTCCGCAGGAGTCACTTCCTGCGATCGTTAATGCTGTTTTCATAATAAAATTCTCCTTTTTCATTAACGTTTTGTATTGCGATCTGAGGTGGTGCCCCCAACAGACCGCATAATAGTGTTAATCGATTATTTTTTGTACTGCCATTTTAAGGTTCGCAGCTGCATCCTTTATATTTTTTTGACCGTAAATGGCACTGATAACGGCAATTCCGCAGATGCCGCTGCCAGATAATTCTGCCACATTGTCTTTTGTAATGCCGCCGATTGCAATGACGGGAATGGAGACTGCCTGACAGATAGCTTTTAATGTCTCATAGGAAACCTCTGTTGCATCATCCTTGGAACTGGTAGGAAAAACAGCGCCAACACCAAGATAATCAGCTCCGCGTTTTTCTGCCAGAACTGCCTGTTCAACAGTCTGCGCTGACACGCCGATAATTTTGTCAGGACCAAGCTTGGCACGCACATCGCCAGCTTCCATATCGCTTTGTCCGACATGCACGCCGTCAGCATCCATTTCAAGTGCGATATCAACGTTGTCATTAATCACAAAAGGAACATTGTATGCTTTGCAAAGCATCTTTAAATCTTTTGCTTCCTCAAGAAAATGAGTCTGGTCTAAATGCTTTTCGCGAAGCTGTACAAATGTAACGCCGCCGTCAAGACTTTCCTTAACGACATCGTGAAGAGTTCGCTCGCCAAGCCAGTAGCGATCAGTGACAGCATATAGAAGAAGGTCTTTATCAGCGCACTTCATATTTAGCTCCCTTCTCTAATGATTCGCCGTCCATGTTGTAAATAGCATCAATAATGCGGTTTCTGTAAGTTGAGTTGCCATCGCCGTCTTTCATGTGACTGTAGCCGATCTCACCTGCAAGACCCATTGCGCAGACAGCAGCAGCAGCGGCGTCAAGCTGATTAGATGGATTAGCAGCGACAAAGGCGGTCATAAGACCAGAAAGCTGACAGCCAGTTCCGGTAATCTGTCCCATCTCTGGACGGCCATTTCTAATCACGTAGCAGCGTGTACCATCGCTGACAAGGTCAATAGCACCTGTAACAGCGATAATTGCTTTGCTCTGTGCAGCGAATTTTTTTACAAACAGAATAGCCTCATCCAAGGTATCATCCGTGACTTTATCAGCAACATCAGCGTCAACACCCTTTGTTGTACCATTTCCATTGGCAAGTGTCTTAATTTCGGAGATGTTTCCACGGATTACAGTCAGCTGTAATTGTTCCATAAGACCAACGGCAGTATTTGTGCGAAGTGCAGAAGCACCAGCACCTACCGGATCTAAAAGGATAGGATGACCAAGTTCATTTGCTCTTTTTCCAGCCAGATACATTGCTTCAATGCTGGATTTATGCAGCGTACCAATGTTGATATTTAAGCTGCTGCATATGGAGGTAATGTCCGTAACATCATCTGGTTCGTCGGACATGATTGGGCTTGCACCGCATGCCAAAATGATATTGGCTACATCATTGACAGTCACATAGTTTGTGATGTTGTGTACAAGCGGTACCAATTTTCTTACGTTGTCGAAACATTCTTTTAGCATATTCTCGCTCCTTTTTATAAGGAATAGCAGAAAAAATTCCACTATACCAAAAATGCGGATATGCCTGTAAAAGACATATCCGCATGTTTTTTTTGTACAAGAAAAACACGTATAGTATATCCCTACGTTGGCATTATCCAAATCAGGTTATGGGTCAAGACGCGTTTCGTCTACTCTCAGCCTGCAAAACGGCAAGCTCCCCGTTACGGGTTTCATTATATTCTTGTATTGCAAAAAATGCAAGTGTAAATTTAAAAATGATGTTGGGATCAAAAGGTATTTTGCCCCCAACTGATATCCACGAATTGCTCCGTTGCTATGCAACTTTCGCAATTCTAAAAACATTCGGATTCGCTGATTTT
>NZ_JAJEQN010000053.1:0-20960 GCF_020687335.1 Anthropogastromicrobium aceti | reverse complement strand
TTAAAGATTTAGAAAAATATTTCTTGGCTTCATCCCAGGGGCAAGCCCCTGGGTTTTCGCCTAAAAATTTTATAACAATTCGCAATCAAAAGACAAGATGGGGGAGCTGCAGCAGCAAAGGAAATCTTAATTTTAATTGCTTGCTAATGCTGACACCGCCAGAAGTGATTGACTATGTTGTCGTGCATGAGCTGTGTCATCGAAAAGAAATGAATCATTCAGGGGCATTCTGGGCAGAGGTAGAGAAGGTGATTCCTAGTTATAAGGAGCAGGTCAAGTGGCTGAAAGAGAATGGAGGAAAGATAATAGGGAGGATGAAATAAATAGGGAAGGCAATATAAGAAAGTGAGAAGCGGCAGCTGCGAGAGCAGGGGCCGCTTTTCCATTTCCTTTTAAAACGAAATGAACGAAAGAACAAACTAAAACAAGTCGAAATTCGACAAAATTCCTCTTTTGAATAATCAAATTATATTGCAAATTCAATTTTAAAATTGTATAATTGACATTAACAGTGATTTTAGAGAAAGATGAGGTGTATCTTACTAAAATTATATACAAAAGTATCGGAAGAGTCTTTTGTGTGAAAAATTGAAAACGTGATTGTAATGGTACGATAGGAAGGAAAATGTGTACGATAGGAGGAAGCAGTAAGGTGTATTCAAATTTTGACTTTTTAAAAGAAAAATTTCCAGTTCTGGCAAATTTTGGAGAACTTGCCGAGAAATATTTATATAGTGATTCAAATTCCTGCTTGTTGAAATTAGGAATGATAGGGGAAACTATTGTTAATTTGATTTTTATCTATGACAGGATTGATTTGCCTGTTGATAATACCTCTGCAAATCGTATTCATACATTATATCGTGAAGGTGTAGTTACGTCTGATTTGGCAGATATTCTTCATGGTCTTAGAAAAATCAGAAATAAGGCTGTTCATGAAAATTATGCATCAGTTGAAGATGGAAAAATTTTTATTCAGATGGCGTATAGTTTGACAGAATGGTTTATGCAAACGTATGGTGATTGGAATTATCAGAACAAACCGTTTGAAATGCCAGATAAAAATGTTCGATTAGAAATTGTCGATAAAGAAAAAGAACAAACCGAAGAAGAAAAGTTGATCGCAGAGGCATCCAAGGTTGCAGCAATGGCTCTGAGTGTTAAAAAAGAAGAACGTAAAAGCCAAGCAGGAAAAGCAATGCGGCAGAGGGTAAAATCAGAGGCAGAGACCAGATATCTTATTGACGAACAGTTACGTAAAGTTGGATGGGAAGTAGATACGCAAAAGCTGCGTTACTCAAAAGGAACTCGTCCAGAAAAGGGAAGAAATATTGCGATAGCCGAATGGCCGACAGATTCTACTGTTGGCAAAAAAGGATTTGCAGATTATGCGTTATTTA
This sequence comes from Anthropogastromicrobium aceti, assembly GCF_020687335.1. Taxonomy (NCBI): domain Bacteria; kingdom Bacillati; phylum Bacillota; class Clostridia; order Lachnospirales; family Lachnospiraceae; genus Anthropogastromicrobium; species Anthropogastromicrobium aceti. Next base: position 19,560 of record NZ_JAJEQN010000053.1, on the reverse strand, counting down.
TTGATAAACGGCTTGTTGCCATAATTGAGGCGAAAGCAATTCATAAGGATATTCCATCAGTAATCGATTATCAATGCAAAGATTATTCCAGAAATGTACGTGCTGAAGATGAAAAGTATCAAATTGGTATGTGGAGGAATTATAAGGTGCCATTTGTCTTTGCAACAAATGGAAGACCTTATCTGGAGCAATATGATACGAAAAGTGGTGTGTGGTTTCTTGACTTAAGAAAGTCTGATAATGCCCCAAAAGCATTGAAAGGGTGGATGAGTCCTACTGGTATGTTAGAACTGCTTGAACGGGATATTGCAGCAAAAGATCAAGCATTACAAGATATGCCATATGATTTACTGCGCGATAAAGACGGCCTGAATCTTCGAGACTATCAGTTAAAAGCAATTCAGGCAGCTGAACATGCAATTTTGAATGGGCAACAGAATATTTTGTTGGCGATGGCTACGGGTACGGGTAAAACACGCACAATCCTTGGGATGATTTATCGTTTCTTGAAAACAGGTCGGTTTCGCAGAATTTTGTTTCTGGTAGATCGTACATCGCTTGGTAAACAAGCAACAGATGTATTCGAGGAAGTAAAGCTAGAAGAACTAATGACACTTGATGATATTTATAATATTAAAGGTCTGGAAGACAAGGTGATTGATAAGGAAACAAAACTGCAAGTGGCTACGGTGCAGAGCATGGTAAAACGTATTCTTTATAATGAAGGAGATACGATGCCTGCGGTTACAGATTTTGATTTGGTTATCATTGATGAAGCGCATCGTGGCTATATTTTAGACAAGGAAATGGGAGAGGACGAACTTCTTTATCGTGATCAGATTGATTATCAGAGCAAATATCGTTCTGTTGTGGAGTACTTTGATGCAATAAAAATTGCATTGACGGCAACTCCTGCTTTGCAAACAACAGAGATTTTTGGACAGCCTGTATATAAATATACATATAGGGAAGCAGTTATTGAAGGCTACCTTGTAGATCATGATGCACCGCATCAATTAACAACAAAGCTAAGCAAAGAAGGAATTCATTATAAAAAAGGTGATATAGTCACAAGATATGATTCCATAACAGGGGAGATCACAAATTCAGAGCTATTGGACGATGAACTCGATTTTGACGTAGATAAATTTAACCGTCAGGTAATTACGGAACCGTTTAACAAAGCTGTACTTGCCGAGATTGCTCGCGACATTGATCCTGAAACGCCTGAGGTGCAAGGAAAGACATTGATTTATGCAGTTGATGACCAACATGCAGATCTTATTGTAAAAATTTTAAAAGAAATCTATACAGAGACAGGTGTGGATAATGATGCCATTATGAAAATAACAGGCAGCGTTGGTGGTGGTAATAAGAAAAAGATTGAGGAGGCCATTCAACGATTTAAAAATGAGCGATATCCAAGTATTGTCGTTACGGTAGATTTGTTGACAACCGGTATTGATGTGCCAGAAATTACAACGCTTGTATTTATGCGGCGTGTAAAATCAAGAATTTTATTTGAACAGATGCTTGGACGAGCTACAAGACTTTGTCCTGAAATTCATAAGACGCATTTTGAAATTTATGATCCTGTAGGTGTATATGATTCATTAGATGAAATCAATACAATGAAACCTGTTGTTGTAAATCCAACAGCAACTTTTACACAATTACTAGAAGGTTTGGAAGTGTTGACAGATGAAAAAGAGGTGCAGAATCAGATTAATCAAATTATTGCAAAGTTGCAGCGCAGAAAGCAAAATATGAGCAGCAAAGCAATGGAGCATTTTATTAGTCTGTCTGGTGGATACAAACCGACACAGTTTATTGCCAATATCCAGAGTTGCGATAGCCCTTCAGAAGCAAAGAAACAACTGCTTGCTTGTGGAGAGCTGTTTAAAATGCTGGATCAGTTAAAACCAAACGGTGGTCGGTCTGTTGTTATCTCAAAGCATGAAGATGAATTGTTGGAACATACAAGAGGCTATGGCAATGGAAGTAAGCCAGAAGATTATTTGGATGCCTTTGCTGCGTATGTAAAGACAAAAATGGATGAGATTGCAGCACTCAATATTGTTTGTACCAGACCAAAAGAATTGACACGCGATAGCTTAAAATCGCTGCGCCTTACATTAGATAGAGAAGGTTTTACGACGCAGCAGTTAAATACAGCGATTTCTCAAATGACCAATCAGGAGATTACGGCGGACATTATTAGCTTAATTCGTAGATATGCGATTGGATCTGCACTGATTTCGCATGAGGCTAGAATCAAAAGAGCAATTGATAAGCTTAAAAAAGCACACAATTTCTCCAAACAGGAATTGAACTGGATTGCCAGAATGGAAAAATATCTGATGGAGGAATCGGTACTGAATGTTACTGTGTTTGATGAAGATGGACGATTCAAATCACAGGGAGGATTCAATAAAATTAATAAAGTATTTGGAAATAAATTAGAAAACATCGTATTTGAATTGAATGAGTATTTATACGATGATGGAGGAAGAACAGCATGACAACCCAAGAAATTGTTTCAAAGCTCTGGAATCTTTGTAATGTATTAAGAGATGATGGTATTACCTATCATCAGTATGTTACCGAGCTTACCTATATTTTATTCCTGAAAATGGCAAAGGAAACTGGTGCAGAAAGCCAGATTCCAGAATACTATCGTTGGGATAAATTGATGGAGAAGAGTGGTATTGAATTAAAGAAATTTTATGAAGAGCTATTGAAGCATCTGGGCGAAAAATGCACAGGACGCGTCCGTGAAATTTATCAGGGTGCAGCAACAAACATTGAAGAACCAAAGAATCTTGAAAAAATCATTACGACAATTGATGGTTTGGATTGGTTTTCGGCTCGTGAAGAAGGCTTAGGAAATCTTTATGAGGGATTACTGGAAAAGAATGCAAATGAGAAAAAATCTGGAGCAGGCCAGTATTTTACCCCTCGTGTGCTGATTGAGGTAATGACACGTTTGATAAAACCACAGCCGGGGGAGCGCTGCAATGATCCTGCTTGTGGAACATTCGGTTTTATGATTGCAGCCAATCAGTATGTGAGAGCGCAAACCGATGATTTCTTTGATTTGGATGCAGACACCGCAGCATTTGAGCGAAAAGAGGCATTTTCTGGTGTAGAATTGGTACATGACACACATCGTCTTGCATTAATGAATGCAATGTTACACGATATTGATGGAGAAATTATCCTGGGCGATACATTATCCAACATTGGTAAGAGCATGAAAGGATACGATGTCGTATTGACGAATCCGCCATTTGGAACAAAAAAAGGTGGTGAGCGTGCAACTCGTGATGATTTTACCTTTCCTACCAGTAATAAGCAGTTAAATTTCTTACAGCATATTTATCGCAGCTTAAAGGCAGATGGAAAAGCGCGTGCAGCAGTTGTTCTGCCAGATAATGTTCTTTTTGCAGATGGTGAAGGTGAGAAGATTCGTGTTGACTTGATGGACAAGTGCAATTTACATACCATTCTTCGCTTGCCAACTGGAATTTTCTATGCGCAGGGTGTAAAGACAAATGTATTATTCTTTACTCGTGAAAAGACGGATAAGGGAAATACAAAAGAAGTTTGGTTTTATGATTTGCGTACCAACATGCCTTCCTTTGGAAAGACCAACCCATTAAAGAAAGAACATTTTGCAGACTTTGAGGCAGCATATGAAGCAAAAGACCGTCATGCAGTTGAGGACGAAAGATGGAGTGTTTTCACCCGCGAGCAGATTGCAGAGAAAGGAAATAGCCTTGATCTCGGTTTAATTCGTGATGATTCAATCGTAGATTACGAGGATTTACCGGATCCAATTGAAAGTGGTGAGGAAGCAATTGCACAGTTAGAGGAAGCAGTTGATTTGCTGATGAGCGTAGTGAAAGAATTGAAAGCGTTGGAAAGCTCGGAGGTGTAAGAAAAGATGGCAAAAGATAAAAAGGCAGCAAAAGAGCTGACAATAGAAGAAAAGTTAGCTCAGGCACTTGTGCCGGTGGAGGAGCAGCCGTATAAGATACCGAAGAATTGGTGCTGGACATATATGGGTATAGTTGCTCAATGGGGATCGGGAGGAACTCCATCGCGTAAAAAGCCAGAATATTACGAAGGGAGAATTCCGTGGGTAAAAACAGGTGAATTAAATAATGAATACATATATGATACGGAAGAAAAAATAACGAATGAAGCTGTAGCCAATTCAAGCGCAAAACTATTTCCTGTTAATACAGTAGTAATTGCAATGTATGGAGCAACAATTGGCAAGGTGGGTATTCTTGGTATAGAAGCAGCTACTAATCAAGCTTGTGCATGTGGAGTTTGCTCAAATGGATTAAATTATAAGTATTTATTTTACTATGCATATTTTCAAAAAAATGTTTTTATTAGAATGGCAAAGGGAGGTGCACAACCGAATATTTCACAAGATATTATTAAAAATTATCCAATTCCAATACCGCCCTTGGATGAGCAGATACGTACTATTAATTGTATTGAAAGTATTTTTTCAAAGTTAGACGAAGCTAAGGAAAAGGCACAAGCAGTTGTGGATGGTTTTGAATTGCGTAAGTCTGCAATTTTATATAAGGCGTTTACAGGTGAGTTGACAAAGCAATGGAGAGAGGAACATGGTTTAACTTTGGAAAGCTGGAAGAACACAAAGCTAGGAGATACAATACGATTATTATCGGGGCAGGATTTTAAACCTGAACAATATAATAATAAAAATGATGGAGTACCGTATATTACAGGTGCTAGTAACTTTGATGAAACTCATGTAGTAATTAATCGGTGGACACCTGTTCCGTCAGTGATTGCAAAAAAAGGTGACATTTTATTAGTTTGTAAGGGATCGGGATATGGAAAAACTATTATTGCAGATTTTGACAAAGCGCATATTGCTCGTCAAATAATGGCAATAAGAACAAATGATAACATTATTAATGAGTATTTGCTATTTTATTTTCGAACACAATATGAATATTTTAGAAATAATGGTCAAGGATTGATACCTGGAATTTCAAGAAAAGTTGTTTTGGAAATGCAAGTAAGAATACCAACTAAAAATGAACAAGTATATATGGTGGAACAAGTAAAGAGTATTTTTAATAAAGAGATTTTAGCAAGAGAAGCTGCGAAAAAAGTTATTGATCAGATTGGTATCATAAAACAAGCAGTACTCGCTCGTGCATTTCATGGTGAATTAGGAACTAATGATCTAACAGAAGAAGCTGCAATAGAACTGTTGAAGTTGGTATTATAAAAAATGTGAGAATGGAGTTTTTTGTCTTTTCAGAGGATTGGGAAAATATGTTTGTATTCGTTTATGAACAGTTAAATATAAATACATAATTACTCATGAAAAATACAAAAATAGCACATGAAAAGAATTGCATTCATTGTCCATAATATGGTATAGTATTATACTAAATTAGCATAATTATTAATTTGAGAGGTCATCATGAAATCTATTTTAGATATAGAAAATAATAAAGAAAAATGTCAAAAATTTACTCCGCTGAATATCGTGGAAAACATGTTGGATATAGCTGGATATACTACGGATTTGGTGGGTAAAAAGGTGCTTGAAAATTCTTTTGGATCTGGGAATATATTAAAAGGTATTGTAAGAAGGTATATTCAAGATGCTATTAGCCAAGGAATTTCATCTGAAGATATATCTATAGGTGTTAAAAATGATATCTATGGAATTGAATTGGATAAAAAATTATATAATGAGTGTATAAATGAATTAGATGAAATTATAGAGGAATATAGATTACCTAAAGTCGAGTGGTCATTATATAATGAAGATGCTTTGGAGTGGTGTAGCCCAGTTAAATTTCAATTCATAATTGGAAACCCTCCGTATATTGCATATCGATATATAGATGAAGATAATAGAGTAAAATTAAAGAAAAAGTATACTACTTGTTTTAAAGGAAAATTTGATTATTGCTATGCATTTATTGAAAGTGCAACTCAAATGTTAGCTGATAATGGTAAGTTAGTTCAATTAGTACCGAGTAATATATATAAAAATGTTTTTGCAGATAATCTTAGAAAACTGCTATTAACAAGGATAGTATCTGTATGGGAATATCCTAATAGAAAAATATTTGGACCTACGTTAACTTCAAGTAGTATTTTCCTGTTTGATAAAGCGTACATCAACAATAATATTGAATATAAAAATGTGACAGAAAATAGGAGTTTTCAGATTCCAAAAGACATTCTTAAGGGAAAATGGATTTTTAAAAATCAAATGGAAGAAAAAAAGGGGTTCATTAAGTTTGATGACCGTTTTCATGCTTCAATAGCAGTTGCGACACAGTTAAACAAAGCATTTGTGATGGTGAAAGATAATACAATAGAGAAAGATATTTTGAAAAATGCAGTTGCACCTAAAACTTTAAGGCATGAAAAAAAGGAATTTATAATATTTCCATATTATTATGATACTAATGGAAATTTAAAAACTTATACAGAGAAAGAATTTGAAAATAAATTTCCGTTAGCTTTTTCTCATTTGTCAGAATATAAAGATCAGTTATTAAAAAGAGATGCTGATCCTAAGGCAAAATGGTTTGAATATGGACGTTCACAAGCTTTGGCACATTTGAATCAAAAAAAATTATTAGTATCTACGGTTATAACTAATAAGGTGGAAGTTTATGAATTAGATGCAAATACGATACCATACTCTGGCATTTATATTACGGTGAGAGACAAGCAATATAATTTAAATGATGCAAAAAAGGTATTACTAAGTAGTGAATTTATGGAATATGTGAAAACTTTGGGAATTAGTGTAAGTGGTAAATCTAAAAGAATTACATGCAAGGATATTAATAACTATAAATTTAAGGAGGAATAAAAATATGGAACAATTGCAGTACATTATTGAAGATAAAACCATAGCCTATTTACTAGGAACAAATAATTTTACAAATGATGAATCTGCAGTTTTGGAATTGGTAAAAAACGCGTATGATGCAAAGGCATTTACTGTTACTTTAAGTTTTTTTAAGGAAACACTTGTCATTGAAGATGATGGTATGGGAATGAACACATCTGATATACGGGATAAATGGATGCATGTAGGAAAGAGCGAGAAAGAATATGATGTTGTAGATGCGAGAAATAAGATAAGGATTTTATCGGGGTCAAAGGGAATAGGAAGATTTGCTTTGGCACGATTGGGAGAAAAAATTGAGCTATACTCAAAAAAAAGGGGATATACAGGAATAATTTGGGAAACAGACTGGAATTATTCGTCATTAACTGAAAAAGAAGAAATACAGGAATCAGGAACTAAAATTGTAATTTCTAAGTTACGTGAAAAATGGGGAAAAAAGAAAGTACAGGATTTAGTTCTTTTTCTGTCTAAAACATATAATGATACAGCAATGCGGATAACAATAAATCATCCCGAAATTACTTGTGATATACAGAAATATTTTCCAGAACCTCAACTTGGAAGAAACTGTTTAAGTACAATTGAATTGATCTATGATAGTAGCAGTAAAAAATTATCGACAACTGTATTATCAGATGAATTTTTAGATGAAGCAAAGAAATATTGTGAAGGATTAAATATAAAACAGGCATATGTTGAAAGTAATTTGCTGGATGAAATAGAAGCTTCGGAGTATGATTTGACGAAAGAAGGATTGCAATTATGTTTGGAAAATTTGGGGGATTTTTCTGCTCAATTTTATTTTAGTATTAAACCCACAACAATTGATGTTGAGAAATTTATGTATAAATATGCAAAATTGCCAGAAGCACTACCTGGTGGGGTAATTTTGTATAGAAATGCGTTTAGTATTTCTTCATATGAAGGCAAAAAGGATTGGTTAGGCTTTGGTAAAAGGTCAAGAAAATCGCCAGCAGCGGCATCACATCCAACAGGAGCGTGGCGTGTACGTGAAAATCAAATGGCTGGAAAAGTTGAAATTGATAAAAAAAATAATTCTTTTTTGGTTGACTTATCCAATAGACAGGGACTGGAAGAAAATATTTATTATCAACTTTTAATTAAAATAATTCATGTTGGAGTAAGTGAGTTTGAAAGATATCGTCAAAATATTGTTAGATCCATAAATGTAAAGAATGAGTTTGAAAAAGAAAGAGCAGATACGCCTGTTTTTGATAAGGTAGTAGAAAATCCCAAATTGATTTCTACGTTATCGGAACAAGAAGCAAAGCAATTAGTAAATGAAATGAAGTCTTTTCATAAAGAAAGCAAAGAAGCAATAAAAGATAAGGAAGATACAGAAGAACGTTATAAATACGATGTTCGAATTTTAAATGTACTTGCTACTGTTGGGTTGAAAGCTTCTTCCATTGCCCATGAAATGAGAAATGATAGAAATTCAATTGCAAGCAATACTGAATGTATAATTGAAGCATTGAAGGAGTATGGTATGTGGGATGAGCTCAACTCTCCTGATAAAACTAAAAAAGCATATAATAATGTGCCATATCTTTTGAAGTCTAATAATGAAGTAAGTATGAAAATTATTGCTTTTATGAATGCTATGCTTTCAGAGATTGAAAAGAAACAATTTGAACCGAAGTGGCAAAGTATTGCTGATATTTTGAAACGTATTAAACATTCTTGGGAATCAGATTATGCATGGGTTGTGATAAATGTGAATATGGGAGAAGATGTGATTTATTTTATTTCAGAAGACGTTTTACAGGTTATTGCCGATAATTTGATTTTAAATAGTATTCAACAAAATGAAGAAAGTAATCATTTGGAAATTAATATAGACGTAAAACAAATTGGTGAAGTGCTTTCGTTTGTCTATAAAGATAATGGAAGAGGATTAGATAAAAAATACATTAATGCCCCAAGAAAGATATTAGAAGTACATGAAACAACACGAAGAAATGGACATGGTTTAGGTATGTGGATTGTAAATAATACAGCTATTATGTCTGGTGGTAGTGTTGAAAAAATAAGTGGAGAACAGGGATTTACAATAGAATTTACAATTGGAGGAGCAATTTAAATGGAACAAATAAAAATTCTTTATATTGATGATAAACCAGATACTGATTTGGATAAGTATTTAGATAAATACTATAAAAATGAGAACTATAGTATTGAATACGATTTGATTCAGTTTAATCCAAACGATGGATATGAGTCTTTGCTGCAAGATACCAGAGTACAAACGGCTAATGTTATACTTATTGATTCGTGGTTATTTCAAAATAAAACTGCTGTGTCCGGTAAGTTTACTGGTGAAGAATTTAAAATGGTATTGCAAAAGTTTTATCCATATATTGAAGTGATAATCATAACACAGAATGAAAAAGATTCAGATATAGATATGATAGAAAAATATGACTTGAGCAATAAAAGCAAAACAGCACAGGAATATTATGCAGATGAGATACCTCAATATATCAATAAAGCAATTGATCATATACATCAATTAAGAATTATAGCTTTAAAAATTAGTCAAAATGATAGTTGGGAAAAACTTTTAAAAGAAAAGGTACTAGATACATTAAATGGTACTAACAAATATGATTCATTAACTAAGGATGATATTGATGAGTTAGTAAGTGCTTTTAAATTAATACAGGAGGAGATTAATGGTTGATGATTATAGAAATACGGTTTATTGCCAACCATATTCTAATATTGGTGATAAAAAGAAAAAACTTGTCGAAAAAATACGAAAGAAACATCCGCATGCAAAAGATATGCATGCAATAATATATTCTAATAAGGATATTTATAAAGATGAGTTTATGAAAATATATAATCATAAATGTGCATATTGTGGAGTGTCAAGTGAAGTGATTACTAGGAGTGACTTTGAAATTGATCATTATATTTATGAAAAATCAAAAAAATTCGCAACAAAAGCGGATGCTGGATATATAGAAAATTTGGTATTAGCTTGCCATGACTGTAATCATGATAAAAGTTCATTTGAATTTCCTGATGAAAAGTATAAGGATTTCTATCCTGATGAAAAGGAAATTGCAAAAACATTTATTAGGGATGATAAATTTTATATAAAAATATCTGAAGAGAAAAAAGATGACGCGATAACTAATGAGTTTTATAAAAAACTGAATCTTGGATCAGAGCTGCATAGAATTGATTATTTATTAATGAATATGATTGGATTACAAGAAACGATGAAAGATAAAACAAAAACATGTTCGGAACTAGGAGAAGCGATACAAAAGTTACATACGAAGCGCAATGTGATGTGTAAAAATGTATGAGGATGAAACTGCTATAATCAGGATTAGCGTTTATTTATCGCGCACGAGATGAGTTACTTTTGCAAGAAAAAATGATTTATGATGAAAAAGAACATAGTGAGTATCGCGGGCAAAATAACGCTGACAAAACAATCGCCGAGATGTATAAAAGCGATGAATATGCGGATAAAAAGGATTTGCAGTAAAGAAGTAAGGCCATAAGGAAATAAAACCGGAAAATCCATTTCCAAAAGGGAGACACAAAAATATGGAACCAACAAATACAAAGATAATACGAGTAGTAGCAGCTGTCATTCGCCAGAATTGAAAGATATTTGCCACGCAGCGCGGTTACGGTGAATGGAAAGATGGATGGGAATTCCCTGGTGGAAAGATAGAAACCGGGGAAACACCCGAGGCAGCATTAAAAAGAGAAATACAGGAAGAACTTGATACTGAGATATCGGTGAAGGAACGCATTGATACGATTGAATACGATTATCCGAATTTCCATTTGTCAATGGATTGCTTTTGGTGTGAAATCGTAAGCGGCAAACTTGAGCTAAAAGAACACGAAGCGGCAAGGTGGCTGACGAAGGAATCTCTTGATAGTGTGGATTGGCTTTCAGCGGATAAAGCATTGATAGAGAAAATCAGGTTGATGCTTTGATAAGAGTCTCTATAGTAGCTGTTTTATAATAGTCATAATAGCAAATAATGAGAGAGGACATATAGTAGTATATATGGAAAGAGAAAAAAATAGATGTCGCGCGTGGTATGAGGGCGATCCGATATTGGAGGAATATCACGACAATGAGTGGTGCAAAGTAAATCATGATGACAATTTTCAGTTTGAGATGCTTTGTCTTGAAGGAGCAAGTGTAGGTTTATCGTGGAAAACAATTTTGCATAAGAGAGCAAATTATCGTGCTGCATTCCATGATTTTCAAATCGATGCATGCAGTGAAATGACAGATGAGGAACTTGAGAATCTTATGCTGGATTCAGGAATCATACGCAATCGCAGTAAGATATTCAGTGTGCGCAAGAATGCACAGGCAGTAAAAAAAATTCAAGCTCAATACGGATCATTTGACGCATACTTGTGGCATTTTACTGGGAATAATGTCATAGATGGTCATTGGAAGACGGTAGAGCAGATACCGACAGTTTCAGATGTGTCTCGTAAGATGGCTCTTGACATGAAGAAAAAAGGAATTGCTTTTGTAGGCCCTGTGATTACATATTCATTCTTACAATCCATAGGGATGGTAAATGATCATCTGGAAGATTGCAAATACAGAGATCGTTGATAGGACAGGAAATTGTAGAAAAACAGTATGTGGCAGTTGGAAAGGCAAGCACATTTGTTTCATTGAGGCCAAAGGGAACAATAATGGTAGATGGTTCAACTTCAATAGCACCGCTTATGGAGGTAATAAATGTTTGTACGGTAGCGCAGCTGCGCACGTCACTTTTACTGAAAAGTTTAGAGGGACGCAGCGATTTAATTGCAAAGGAAATTCATAGACTGGCTGCCTACGATAAAGAAAAAGATACGCAATATTGTGAAACACTTTATCGTTACCTGACATGTTGTCGTTCGCTGAAGAAAACTTGCGATGCACTTTTTGCTCATCGCAATACTGTGCTTTATAGAATACGCAGGATACGAGATGATTTTAATATTCCATTGGATGATCCTGCAGTACATGCAGATTTACTTTTGGGAAGTTCGCTGCTTTTATTTGAAGAAAAGGGACCAGATTTTTTTATTAATATAAAAAATAATAGAGAGGAATAGTTACTATGAAGGAAAACAGAAAGTTGTTAAAAGAAGTACTTAAGGACATACGTCATGATATGACTGATGAAGAAGTGTTGAATTTATTGGCAGACAGTAAGATTTCTGTTAGCCCTGAAAGTGGAAAAGAAAAATATACGTTGGGACAGCGAGCAGCGGATACCATTGCAAAATTTGCTGGAAGCTGGGCGTTTATATTTTCTTTTACAGGTGTGCTTATTCTGTGGATGATTGTTAATACTGTTTTGGCATCAAAGGCATTTGACCCATACCCATTTATTTTATTAAACCTGGTGCTTTCATGCGTGGCAGCAATTCAGGCACCGCTTATAATGATGAGCCAAAATCGACAGGAGGAAAAGGATCGCCGCAGAGCTGAAAATGACTACAAGGTCAATCTAAAAACTGAGATTATGATTGAGGATTTGTACGATAAGGTCAATGCTATTCTTGAAAAACAGTCAGCATTGGAAAAAGAATTGCAAGCTAAGGACAAGAAACATTTATAGAAGTGAATGGAATACCTGAATTCAAACATACTGCGAAAGCAGAGAAAAGAAAGAGGAGAAGAAATATGGGAAGAATATTTTACCTGGATGCTGTGAATGGAAATGATGAAAACAGTGGAATTGCACCGGATGCAGCGCTGAAAAGTCTTGAAGCTGCGAATCAGATTTTATTTGGGGCTGGAGATAAGTTGCTTTTAAAATGTGGTTGTGAGTGGAAAGGAATGCTTTGCCCACACGGGGATGGAGATCGTTTTCAATTTGCACAGATTGGAACATATGGGGATGGAGAAGCACCGTTAATTGATGGAAATGGTGCATATGCAGCGATATTACTGGATGGAGTGAGCTATTGGAAAGTAAAGGGACTTCGTATTTGTAATCATAGCAGCGAAAGATGTGTGCGTCAGGGAATTTGCATTAGTGCAAAGTCAGAGGGAATTACAGCAGGAATCGAAATTTCTGATTGCGAAATCTTTGAAGTAGATGGTGAAAATCGACGGGCAATGCCAGTATACCAGAGCATGTATTGGAATGGGGCTGTGTATGTTACCTTTCCAGGTCGTACATCAGCTCAAGATCATCTTCATGACATTATTATCAGCAATAACTACATTCACGATGTCAGAACAAGTGGTATACGTGTAAATCAGCAGGAAGATTTTATAAATGATATTCATCATACACATGTAGTTGTGCGTGGAAATAGGATTGAACGAACTGGATCAGATGGAATTATTGTGGCAAATTGTATTTCTCCATTGATTGACAGTAATATATGTTTTGATGCAGGAGCACTCGGTACACTTGAAGATACCCAGCTGATTGCCGGTATCTGGGTTTGCGCGACACGGGATGCGCTTATTCAGCGAAATGAAGTGGCACGAACCAGAATGTTTGAAAATGATGGAACAGCGTTTGATACAGACTGGGGAACTGCGGGTACGACAGTTTTTCAGTATAACTATTCTCATGACAATGAAGGGGGATTTTGGCTGGACTGCATGAAGCTGAATCACAATAGAGACTGTGAAAAGACCATTCTGCGCTACAATATCAGTATGAGAGATGGAAGAGGCATTGCCGTATATGATCAGGGCATTTTAACGGAATGGTATGGAAATTTATTTTTCCATGAAAAGCCAATCCAGATTTGCAGTTTTGATGAAGGTGAAAATTTCTATTTTGACCATAATGTTTTCTGCATTCCACAAGAGACGGACTGGCAGAAAGCACATTATGAAGAAAATATTGTAAATGACAGTCAGTGGTTGGAATTAATACAATATGAAACACAGAATCCTAACTGGAGAGATCACGTGACGGAGAAACTTTGCAAATTTGTTGGCGTAACAAGATGAACCACTGACCATAGGAAGGAAAAATAGTTATGATTTTGTACATTATTCGACATGGTGAGACAGAGTGGAATAAGATGGGAAAAATGCAAGGAAAAACGGATATCAGTCTTTCGGAGGATGGAAGAAAACTTGCACAAAAAACGGCAGATGGATTGAAAAACATAAAGTTTGATTATATTTTCTCCAGTCCATTAGAGCGTGCTTATGAGACAGCATGCATTATCAAAGGAGACCGAGATATAGAAATCGTGAAAGATGAACGATTGATAGAGATTGGTTTTGGACTATACGAAGGAACCGTAGTAGAAGAACGAAAAGGAAGCATTGCGTATTTCTTTGATGATCCAGAGAATTATGTAGCAGAGAAAAATGCAGAATCGTATGAGTCATTATTGACTAGAACAAAAGAATTTTTGGAAGATGTACTTTTTCCAATCGAAGAAAAAGAGCCAGATGCAACGATTTTGATATCTGGTCATGGTGCATTGAACAAAGCACTTTTTCTGCATTTGCTTCATAAACAGTTAAAGGATTTCTGGAGTGGTGTATATCAGGGAAATTGTGCGGTAAATAAGTTTAAAATTAAAAACGGAAATGTGCGCTTAATCGAGGAGGCAAAATACTACTGATCGACTGAAAGAGAATGGCTTTGTGGGGAATGGAGCAAATAGAAATGGCAGATGACATAATTATATTTCCAGAGTTCGATAAGATAAAAAACGAAATTGAAAGACTTCGTATCGAACTGTCAATGCTTTTATTGGAACGCGACGAACTTCAATTTGTGATTTGCAGGAATATAGAAGCAAAATATACGTTAGAATTTGGAAGTATTGAATATCGGGCGTATGAAGCGCAGTGTACAGCACTGCGTTTGAAACGAAAAATTGAATTGATTCAGGCAAAAAGAAATCGGCAAGAACCGGTCAGTATTGTAGCAATAGAAGAAATACTTGATCAGGAATTTGCCTCATATCAAAAGCAGCTTGATGAACGAATCAGTAAAATGAATGAGGCGTTACAATGGAAGGAATCGGATGCTTTGTCAGAATCGGATAGCAAGGAATTGAAAATGCTATATCGTAAGTTGGTTAAAATCCTACATTCTGATATGAATCCAGAGAGAACAGACGCTCAAAGAGAATTGTTTGAGCATGCAGTAACAGCCTATAAAAATGGAGATTTGGCAACATTAAGGATGATTGATGCAATGGTGGGAAGCGAAACACTTGTAAAACAGTCGGGTGATACAATTGAGCAGCTTAACGAGGAAAAAAGACGTCTACAGAATTTATTGAAAAAAATACAGGAAAGTATTGCTCAGATAAAAACAAGATATCCATATACAATGAAGGAAATTTTGGAGGATGAGGAGAAAACAGAGCAGCTGCGTCAGCAATATGAGGAGATTTTGGGCCAATATGAAGAACGTATTTTATTCTACAGAATAAAAATTGAGGAAATGATGGGGAAATCGCATGAATAACTTGATTGAATTAGGGGGAGATGGACTGCTTGCGTTATTCCATGGAAAGAACGGAGAGTCTTTGATTCCAAAGCCGTTTGAGAGAGACATTTTTCTTTTAGATACTCATGTGGCAGGAACAACTCATATTGAGGGAATTGATGAACTGGAGCCTTATTTAAAAAGTGGTGACAGATTGAATCTTTTTCGAGAGCCAGATAATCCATATGATGAGTTTGCAATTCTTATTAAAACAATGGGGGGAGTAAAGATTGGATATATACCTCAAAAAGATAATATCATATTTGCACGTTTGATGGACGCAGGAAAGCTTCTTTTTGGAAAAATTACGGAAAAAGAAAAGAAGGGAAATTGGCTGCGAATTAAGATTCAAGTTTTTATGCATGAATAATGTGTGGTGTATTTGATAGTCACTAGGATCAGGGAAAACGATTTTTTATCTGACCATAGTGGCTATTTTGTTGCTACGTTTTCGCTAAAAACGAAAAACAAAACGAAATTTAAATTGATTAATTTCGCTTTATATGAAATTTCTGCTATCAAATTGCGTTGACAAACTGTTTTTTAGGCGATATGCTTAGAAAAAAGCAAAGGAGATTTTATGGAGTATACTCAGTATAAGAAACTTGCCAATGTAACGCTCGGAAAACAGAAAGCAGATTTAGTTTTAAAGAATTTAAAGTTAGTGGACGTGTTTACTGGTGAAATTGTAGAATCAAATGTGGCAGTCAAAGATGGTTTGATTGCCGGTGTGTCGAGAAGCTATCGTGGGAAAAAGGAGATTGATCTGGGTGGTCGGTATCTGGCTCCGGGCTACATTGATGCACATCTGCACTTAGAGTCCACGATGGTGACACCAAATGAACTCGTTTGCACGGCTGCAAAGCATGGAACGACGACGTTTATTGTCGACCCGCACGAGGCAGCAAATGTGAGCGGCGCGGCTGGCATTGATTATATTTTGAATCAGACAGAAAAATCACCGGCAAACGTCTATGTAATGATGCCATCTTGTGTGCCATCGACGAGTGTGGATGACAATGGATGTGTATTTTCCGCAAACGACATGTATCCGTATGTGAGAAGCCCAAGAGTGTTGGGCTTAGGAGAGGTAATGGATGATCCGGCTGTTATTCATGCAGAGGAGAGCATGTTTGTAAAGATGAATCTCTTTGAGAACAGAACAATTGACGGACATGCACCGTATTTGCCAAACAAGGAGCTAAGTGCGTATAAGATGGCTGGCGTGGATACCGACCATGAAGCGACAACCTTTGAATATGCATTGGAGGAGGTGCGCAGGGGACTGCATGTACACATCCGTGAAGGAAGTGCGGCACATAATCTGAAGGATATCGTAGAGGGAATTGTACGAACTGGAATTGACACGGAATATTTTTCTTTCTGCACAGATGACAAACATATTGAAGATATTTTAAGAGATGGTCACATTGACTATAGCGTAAAAATGGCGGTAAAGATTGGACTTGATCCGATTCGTGCTATTAAAATGGCAACGATCAATACTGCAAAGTGTTATGGATTAAAGCATTTGGGTGCAATTTCACCGGGATTTCAGGCGGATTTTGTGGTACTTGATAATTTGACAGATTTAAATGTGACAGACGTATTTTATAAAGGAAAACGATTGAACGAGGATGCACCGATTCGTGTGCGTCCTTGCAGCCACGTGTTAAAGCATACCGTTCATCTGGATAAAGTCAAGGCAGAGCGATTTCTTTTGCCAATTTCAAAGAAAAAGACGCATGTGATTGAAATTCATGCAGGACAGATCACGACGACCGATTTGACGATTTCACTTCCTCCTACATTAAACTTTGAACCATTTGGCGGATATTCAAAAATTGCAGCGGTTGAGCGGCATCACAATACAGGTAAGATCGGCGTTGCCGTGGCAAAAGGGTATGGAATCAGAAATGGCGCGGTGGCATCATCCGTGTCACATGACTCGCACAATATTATTGTAATCGGAGATAATGATGTGGATATGGCGATTGCAGTCAATGAGATTATACGAACCCAGGGTGGTTATACAGTGGTGGAAAATGGAAAGGTATATGAGACATTAGCGCTGCCGATTATGGGCTTGATGAGCGATGCTGGCTTTGAAAATGTGAATGAAGCATTGCAGCGAATGATTCAAAAAGCGCATCAAATGGGTGTTGCCTCTCAGATTGATCCATTTGTAACACTTTCATTTCTGGCACTTCCAGTAATTCCAGAGCTTCGGATTACACCGAGAGGAATTTGTAAGATGACAGCAAAAGGCCCCGCTATTTTATCGTAAGCTGAGCAGAACGAATATCCCAATGGAACAGAACCGGTAACGGAAAGGAGCATCATATATGAATAAAAAAATATGGGATTTGTATGCACCGATTTATGAGAAGGCAATGCGTATGGATCAGAAATATTATGCGTATATGTATAAGCGCATTTCAAGACGAGTAGTGGATAAAGAAGTGTTGGAAATTGCAACTGGTCCGGGACTTTTGGCGAAGCATGTAGCGCAGGTATCGAAGCGAATGATCGCGACGGATTACTCAGAAGGGATGATTTGCGAGGCATTAAAGGGAAACTATCCCAAACAGCTGAAATTTGAAGTGGCAGATGCGACGTGTCTGCCGTATGAGAACAACTCATTTGATGTGGTCATAATTGCCAATGCGCTCCATGTGATGCCAGAACCGCAAAAGGCGCTGAAAGAAATTGATCGTGTGCTCAAAGATGGAGGCTTGCTGATTGCACCGAATTTTGTGGGACATAAGAAGGGTGTTATCAGCCGCATTTGGTCAGGAATTTTGAAAATTGCAGGAATTCGCTTTGAACATCAATGGACATCAGAGGAATATCTTCGATGGTTGGAATTTCATGGTTGGCGTGTGCGGTTTTCAAAAGAGTTGGGAGCGCGCATTCCGCTTGTGTATACAGAATGTGTACGGAAGTAATATGTGAAAGTAATATGTATATGTATAGATAATAATAAGCATAAAGAATGTGTGAACGCATAGGAAAGGAGAACAAAAATTATGATGGAATATACCAACAAATATTGGAACATGCTTATGCCGTTTATCAAAAAGAGCTTAAATAAGCGCTATGGAAAAGCATATACGAAAGCGTTGATTCCAAAAGCAGATGCAGAATATCGAGATATGTTAAATCGCTCAGATGATATTGGAAGGGACAATCCGATGGCGTCCAACACATATGAATGTCTGGTCTTCTTGGCAATATGGAAAGCTGCTGATGGAAAAATTTCAGTAGAAGATCTGCGTGCGATTTCAAAAGATGTGCTGTCCGCTCCGATCATGAAGGTAATGGGCATTTTGATCAATGCCAATAAGGCGAGCGGTATAAAACGAATTCAAAAAATGATGGAAAGAGATGCAAAGTGGCTGGACGAGCATCCGCAGTATAAAAAATATTCGTGGGATTTTCATTTCGATGAAAAGAAACACAAGGATGGCTTCTACTATTATTTTACACAGTGTCCATTGAATACATTTGCAAGAAGAGAGGGCTATCTGGAGGTATTGCCGGTTATGTGCGATATTGACCATATAACAGCTTCCCTGATGCATGCAAAATTAAATAGAAAATACACATTGGCAAGCGGCGGAAAGGTTTGTGATTATTGGTTTGTCGGTGATAAGATGAAAAATCCAAAATAAAAATTAAAGTAAAATGAAGTAAGGCAAAAGAAAGTGAAACAAAGTAAGTAAAATAAGGTAAAGTAAGGTAAACGTTCAATATGATTAAGGAATATGGGATCAAAGATTGGAATTCATTTATTCAGACGATTAATGGTTTGACATGGTCTCTTGCAAGAGAACTTGGACCAAGCAATATCCGTGTAAATGCAGTTGCACCTGGTATCACAAAAACTGATATGGTTGCTGCTTTACCAGAGCAGGTGATTGCACCACTGATTAAGATGATTCCGCTTAAATTATTTTAGCCGCTGGGATAGCCCTGGCGGCTAATTTTGTTTGACAAAAATGAAAATATAGTACATTGAATAAATTCGATTTCTGGAATATACTTAGTAAACGCTCAATAGTGGGTATACCCACTTCAAATAGCCGCTCCTGAGAGCGGCTTACAGTTCATTTTATTTTCGAC
>NZ_JAJEQN010000052.1:0-21050 GCF_020687335.1 Anthropogastromicrobium aceti | reverse complement strand
TTCGATGGAACTGAATCTTCACATTCGCGTTCTCTGGGCCACAAGATCTCCCAGATGGATACTAAGTCAAATACCCGGGGCTATGAAATTAAACGGTACGAATACCGGAGTTCAAAGGATGTGATTTTTCCCGATTTAATAGCATAAATTTTTTAATTAAATGTGCCTTTTATGCTGTTAGCTCTGTAATGTATATTCAGAAGATATCGACATTAAAGATTTAGAAAAATATTTCTTGGCTTCATCCCAAGGGCAAGCCCCTGGGTTTTCGTCCAAAAATTTTATAACCTGTTATAGGATTTTTCTATAATTGTACACAACATAGCCTTTTCTTTATTTCTCAACCAAATGTTTAAGCAGCCCCTCACAGCCTCTGACAATATCTTCATATGTGCGCCCAAACTCACCCGTGTACCATGGATCTGCAATATCACCTGGATCATTTGCAAACATAAGAAGTTTGTAGATTTTGTGCGCAGGATCACCGCCTGCGATACGAATCATATTAGAAATATTTTGATCGTCCATACCGATCAAATATTCATATTTTTCGTAATCTGCACGACACATCTGTACTGCCCTCTTTTTGTCGCAAGAAATTCCATGACGAGCTAACTCCTTTTTAGCTGGCGGATATACTGGATTTCCGATTCCATTCCAAATTTCCTCTGTACTAGTTGCTGCTGACTTAATTAAAAATTGATCTTCCAAACCATGTTTTTTGACCATTTCTTTAAAAATAAATTCAGCCATTGGGCTGCGGCAAATATTGCCGTGGCAAACGAATAAAACTTTTATCATAATCTTTTCTCCTGATCTCTTAAAGGCGCATTATATTTTTTCAGTTGGAATACTATCTGTAGCCACCAATCTCCAACTTTATAGAATAATACTATCATATCCTCGGTTCTTTTTCTACAAATTTTTTATATAAATCACCTTACTTATTCCAGCATATTATACCATAAAACTGCTGTCAAGATGCATAATTAGTTATATTCCATCCATTTTGTTTAATTATTTCTCGTCCAATCATACACTTCTGAGGAAAGTGTGAATCCAATTCGAAAATAAAATTCTTGTTCAGACACAACGATAGCTCGTTTGGCACCAAGTGCTTTTGCACGAGCACATGCTTCGTAAATAACTGCTTTTGCTAAACCTTGACTTGTCAATTTTTCTTCATCAAGATAACTATGTGCATGCATCCATTCAAAACACCCCCAATGAAAATGCTCGTTATATTCTAGTTTTTCCGCTTCCAACAGGAACTGATGAATACTTTGATACTGCTCGTTGAATCATTCACGGTTTTTATATCTCTCTATTTTATATCTCATGTTAATCTCCTTTCTGCCGCTTTCGGCTGGCAGACTTATTCACAATTATGTCAAGCATATAATTTATGCCACGCATTATCAAATTTTTATTTACATTATTATTACACAGTGATACAATTTTATAGTTACAAAAAACCAAAGAAAGGAATTTATAAATGAATTTTATTAAAAAAAATGGAATTGGTATTCTTCTTTGTCTTGCAATTGCTATTCCATCATGGTTCTTAGGAAAAATATTTCCAGTGGTGGGAGGCGCTGTTATTGCAATCATAGCAGGAATGATTATCACAATGTTTTGGAATGATAAGAAAAATGCAGAGGCAGGAATTAAGTGGACATCAAAAATAATCCTTCAGACTGCAGTTGTTTTACTTGGATTTGGAATGAATCTCGGAGTAATCTTTCAGACAGGAAAGCAATCGCTGCCAATCATTATTTGTACTATCACAACATCTCTTGTTATTGCGTGGATATTGAAGAAAGCTTTAAAAGTACCTGCAAATACATCAATACTTGTAGGTGTTGGCTCTTCAATCTGCGGCGGCTCTGCTATCGCAGCAACTGCACCTATTATTGATGCAGATGATGATGAAATCGCCCAGGCAATCGCAGTAATTTTCTTTTTCAACGTACTTGCAGCCATCTTCTTCCCAATACTTGGCAAAGCAATAGGATTTGATACTGTTCATGGTGATGCATTTGGTATTTTTGCAGGAACAGCAATCAATGACACATCATCTGTAACAGCTGCCGCATCAACATGGGACAGTATGTGGAATCTTGGAAGCGAAACATTAAATAAAGCAGTAACCGTAAAGCTTACAAGAACACTTGCCATAATACCTATTACACTCGGATTATCATTTATACGAGCTCAAAAAAAAGCAAAAGAAGGAATGAAAGGTTCAAGCTTTAGTTTAAAAAGAACATTTCCAATGTTCATACTTTATTTTGTGATTGCAGCAATAATTACAACAATCTGTGTACATAATGGAATTGATGCACAAGTATTTCATCCAATTAAGGAATTGTCAAAGTTTATGATTATTATGGCTATGGCTGCCATCGGATTAAACAGCAATGTAATCCAGCTCATCAAAACAGGTGGAAAGCCTATTATTATTGGTGCGTCATGCTGGTGTGGAATCACAGCTGTAAGTCTTATTGTTCAGCATATCATGAACATCTGGTAAAAATACAAGAAGAGCAGCACGTATCATCATCGATACATCTGCTCTTCTTTTTCAGCATTTGCTGCTATTTTTGCCTGAATTATTGCTTTCTTGTCCAGTGTTATTATCTTATAACAAACGTTGTTATAGAATTTTCCTTAAGTTCTGTTTCAAAAATATTTTCAGTAAGTACACTATATTCAAGCCGGTTCCAGTGTTCTCCATTCTCAATCGAACCACTTGTGCGAATTGGACAAATTTTTGCCCCTTTCAGTGCAAACTCATCTAAATCAACCTTGCAAGATTGTTTCTCATTCGTATCATTGACCATCACAAGAACCAGCTTTCTCTCCTCTTGATTCCATGACGCTATGACATGTTCTCCTGCCTGAATAATAGTATCATTTGGTCTAATATAACGCGAAAACTGTCCCATCGCATAATACTTCATACTCAAAATAATCTTTTTCGAATCGTGATCTGCCGTTGCTAGTCCCCAATAACCGCCTGTATAATCTGGTTTTCCACTGTCTTTATTTCCCATATAGCCATCACTGCTAATGTGACTGTCAATTACCTGCCATAAAACCCAAGCTGCTGGGAGAAGTCCATTTATATCAGAAATAATCTTGTTTGCCAGCCACAGTGCTGCCCCCATCTCCCCTGCATTGCATCCTGATGTATCGCCACCATCAACTTCTGACATCCACAAATTTTTATAATAGCTTTGCGCAAGTTTTCTAAGGCCTTCATTATCACCTTCTAAGTAACTATGTGTGTCAATACGAGCTATTGTCTCTCTTGCTGCCTCACTAAGACTGTTAATACTATTTATCTGACAATCAATCCCTGTCTCGTCCGTTCCAGATATTAAAATATCATTTAATCCTCTTTCATCCAACGCTTTTCTTAATGCTATAATCATAACAGACTGTGATTCACCAGGATCAAAATGGCATCCTTCCTGCTTATCGCTTAGCGCATGCCAATATTCAGTATAAGGCTCATTCATCGCCGTCATACTCTGAAAATGGATATCCCATTCTTTCGAAAAATGTTGTGCAACATCAGCAAGATATGAGGCAAAGGCACCATACGCATCCTCGCGAAGATTATTTTCCCCCGCATTTACTGAACCACTTGAGCAGCCCGAATTAGTCATGAAATATGGAGGTGAATTTGAAAATCCTTCAACAATCAAATCCTTTCCATAACATTCTGCTACTTTTATTAATACATTTCTCTGATTCTGATCGGCATTCCAGTCGTATGACCAATGATATCCCTTAGCATCATGGGAAGGATTTATTGCATACCCAGGCACCATCGAATCTGTTCTTGTAATATGATGATGAGTTGGATCATCTCCACCGCCAATGTTATAGCGAATAATATTCAGCCCAAGACCTTCTTTAGGGTCAAAAAACAACTTTGCAGCCTGCTCTGACAGCTCATCCAAATAGCCAATTCGGTTTGGCCACCAACAAAAGCTAGTTCCCCATCCCTCAAATTTTCCACCATTAAATGGTGAGCATTTTTTCAAAGCCAAATGACAATCAATAAATGATAACATTTATTTTCCTCCATTTCTAACTCAAAATTGAATTAAAAACTACCTAATCTTTTTTATAGCATATCACAATTTATGCGAAAATATCAATACATTTTTGCATATTATAAGTGCCACAGAGACATTTATTTATCCCTGTGGCACTTAATGTTTGTTAATTTAATTTTTTCACTGATTCTCCTGGTACTAATTCACCTTCAAAAATCAACTGCTGAACATTCGTCTTTTTCTTTATGCTGTCAAAAAGAAGTTTGATAGTTTCTTTTGCCATTGTTTCTGCTGGCTGCCGTATTGTCGTAATGGAAGGATTATAATAAGCTGCCATTTCTGTTCCGTCAAAACCTGCCACTGAAATATCCTCTGGAACTCTTTTTCCAGCATCAATCAATGCCCTAACTGCACCAATTGCCAAGCTGTCAGAAATAGCAAAAATTGCCGTACAATCTACTCCTTCTTCCAAAAGTGCTTTAGTCATGCGGTACCCACTCTCCATTGAATAGCTATCCAATTCTGGATCCATATGACGTATCCATCTTTCGTCCACTGGAATATTATGAGCTTCCAGTGCTTTTTTATAGCCTGTCAGACGAAGTGCACCTATACTCACATCTTCTTTATATGAACAGAGAAGTGCAATCTTTTCATGTCCCTGGCTTATAAGGTGCTCCGTCATGCGGCAGCTCTCCTTTACATCATCTACTGACACAAATGAATAATCATTTTTGTATTCTTTCCCCAAAAGGCTTACGGTACTTAAAACAAAAGGCACTGGGATCTTTTTCAGCTGCTCTTGTGAATGGGAGGCAATACCTCCCAAAAATATAATTCCTCTCAGTCTCTTCTCTTTTTCCAGTTCCAGAGCCACTTCTGTTTCATCCTGCCACGCATCTACATGCTGAAGAACCAGCGAATATTTCTTTTTCTGGATCTCTTCTTCAAAAACCTTGATCATGCTATTAAAAAATGGATTGCTGATTCCTTTAATCAAAATGGCGATGGCTCTGGCATCGGAACGCTTCAAGTTGCGTGCACTGTTATTTGGCACATAATTATTTTCCTTGATAACCTGCATTATCATCTCTTTCGTCTCTGGGTTAATATCCGGATGATTATTAATTGCCCTAGATACTGTACTGACTCCCACACCGCAAACACGTGCCACGTCCTTGATCGTAATACATTCCATGCCTTCACCTCCTTATTCGTTTATTTATTTTCTAAATTACATTTCGAAGGTCAAGTATAATCGAACTGTCCGATTTTTGCAAGAATCTTTTTGTCTGTAATCAGCCTTTTACTGCACCAGCAACAACACCTTCGATGATGTATCTCTGGCAGAAGAGGTAGAAAATGATAATCGGGATGATGGCAAGAACAAGAACGCCCATCATGGCACCCATATCAACAGAACCATAACCGCCTTTAAGATACTGGACAGCAATCGGAATAGTGATGTATTTTTTCAGATTCAATACAAGGTACGGAAGCAGGTAGTCGTTCCAAATCCACATAGTCTGAAGAATTGCAACTGTCACACATGTTGGCTTCAAAACTGGAAGCACTACACCAAAGAAAGTCTGCAGCGGATTGCAGCCATCGATCATTGCTGCCTCTTCAATCTCTATTGGAATAGACTTGACAAAACCAGTAAACATAAATACTGAAAGGCCGGCTCCAAATCCAAGATAAATGATCCACAGTCCCCATGGAGTGTTTAATCCCAATGAGTTTGCTAACTTTGACAGAGTGAACATTTCCATCTGAAAAGGCACGATCATAGCAAAAAGACAAAGATAATAGATTGCCTTAGTCAATGCATTTTTTACACGGACAATATACCATGCGCACATGGAGGTACACAGAATGATCAAAAATACAGAACCAACGGTTATAACCGTACTCCATTTAGCACCCTCAAAAAAATTTGCCTGTTTGATACCGCGAACATAATTTTCCAGTCCTACATACATTTTTCCATTAGGAATGTCAAAAGGCTTTCGGCTAATGTATGCCTTCTTCTTAAAGGAGTTAATAAAAACAAGCATGATCGGAAAGATATATCCGATAGAAATAATACTGAAAATGGCAGTGAAAACTCCACCGTGTTTTACTTTTTTCATTACTGCTGAACCTCCTTTCTTCTAGTCAAATAGTTCTGAGTCAGTGCAATCACTGTAACAAGAATGAAGAAGATTACTGCTTTTGCCTGACCGACACCTTCATAGCCAGTTCTTCCATAGAAGGTATTGAAAATATTCAACGCAAGCATCTCAGACATCTTGGACGGTTCTCCATTTGTAAGAGCCAGGTTCTGGTCGAAAAGCTTAAAGGAATTAGTAAGTGTCAAAAACGTACAGACGGTGATAGAAGGCATAACCATTGGAATAGTGACTTTTTTAAGAATCTGCCACTTTGTTGCGCCGTCAATCTCAGCTGCTTCAATCAGCTCACCAGGAATATTCTGA
The DNA here is from genome assembly GCF_020687335.1 of Anthropogastromicrobium aceti. NCBI lineage: Bacteria > Bacillati > Bacillota > Clostridia > Lachnospirales > Lachnospiraceae > Anthropogastromicrobium > Anthropogastromicrobium aceti. Next base: position 14,503 of record NZ_JAJEQN010000052.1, on the reverse strand, counting down.
ATACCTGCAATGTAGATAATCATCATATAACCAATCTGCTGCCAGCACATTAAGATGATCAAACCCCAAAAGCCATATGTCGATGAATATGTCAGGGTACGGCTAAATTTCATCAGGATACCGTTTAACAGCAGCTGCCAAATATAACCAAGTACGATACCACCGATCAAATTTGGCATAAAAAATACAGTACGGAAAATATTTGTTCCTTTGAAACCTTTTGTCAGTAAAAGTGCCACTGCAAATGCCAGCACGTTAATCAAAATTACGCTGACTACCGTAAATGCTGCAGTATACCAGAACGCATGGACAAATGTTTCATCCGCAAAAACCTTGGCATAATTAGCAAATCCGATAAATTTGGCATCATTGACTGTCGTAAATTTACAGAAGGATAGGTAAACGCCTTCTACGAATGGAATTATAAATCCAAGTGTAAACGCGATCATCGTAGGAAGCACGAAGATCGGAAAATATCTCTTGATTGCTTTTTCCATAATATCACCTTTCTAAGTTAAGGTTTTGTCGGATAGGAAACCTGGGGACGCTTCCTATCCGGCAAAAGAAAGGCAGGCGATCCCTCGCCCGCCCCTTTCGTCACTGCTTTTTATTTTGCCTCGGTTGCTGCTTCAGTATCTGCTTCAGTATCTGCTTCAGTAGCATCCTCTGCTTCTTCGCTGTTCATCTCAGCATATTCAGTTGCCCAACCGTCAACAAATGCGGTCTTCACTGCATCCCAGTCGCCAGTTCCCTGTGCATACTCAAGAAGTGCGCTGCCTACACCGTTTTTCCAATTCTCAGACGGCATTGTGGTGAAGCACCATGCAACAGACTCTTTACCTGCTTCAATATACTCATTTGCTGCAGTTACAAGCGGATTCTGTGCCTGATATTCTTCAGTGAAAGTATCAAACGGAGTTACAAATCCCATGTCCTGAGACAGAGAAGTTCTTCCAGCATCGCTAGTGATTACCCAGTTCAAGAAATCAAGTGTTGCCTGAATATCTTCCTCAGATGCCTTACTGTTTACGCACCAATAGTTCTCACTTCCGGTACACAGGCCCTGATTTTCCTCACCCTCTACACCAATGTAGATTGGAAGCATACCCAGATCTTCGTCTGCTACTTCGTTGTCTTTGATATCACTGTAAGCCCAAGTACCATTCTGATAGAATACTGCTTCGCCAAGTGCAAACTCAGAAGCTGCATCCTCACCAGTCTTGCTGGAAAGTACAGTCGGCTCACATGTAGAATCTGTGATGTACAGATCAAAAATCTGCTTGTAGTTATCAAGATATGTTCCCTTGATCGCATCAGTGGAACCGATACCGTCTGCCTTGTACTCATAGTAGATCGGCAGGTTTGCCAGATGTGTCTTAAATCTCCAGTCAGAAGAAGAATCAAATCCTGTGGAAGCGAAAGCACCTTCAATTCCCAGATCATCTTTCTTTGCCTGAATATCATCTGCTACTGCTTTCAGAGTTTCAAAATTGTTAATCTCATCAACTGAAGAAATAACAGCTCCATCAGTTGCAATGTAATCATTCAAAAGTTTCTTATTATAAATCAGACCGTAAGTCTCGATTACATAAGCAATACCTGATACAGATCCGTCATCATTCTTCAGCGCAAAATCATCGCTCTTTAAATGCTTGTAAACTTCGCTGTCCTTCAGATCATAGCAGTAATCCTTCCATGTAGCCAGACCAACTGGTCCGTTTACCTGGAACAATGTCGGTACCTCTGACTTAGCCATCTCAGATTTCAAAGTAGACTCATAAGTTCCGGAAGCTGCTGTAACAACATCTACCTGCACACCAGTCTCTTCGGTGTACTTTTCTGCCAGTTCCTTCCACTGATCTGCCTGCTCAGGCTTGAAGTTCAGATAATAAACTGTTCCTGTTGCCTCGTCTGCTGATACAAGTGTAGCTGGGAGCATACCCATTGCCATGGTTGCTGAAAGTCCAAGTGCTGCAATTTTCTTTACATTCTTCATTTTGAAATCCCTCTTTCTTTCATAAAATAAATAAATAATTGTTCCGACTGGAATGTTCTGGAAACGTTGTCAGTAACGTTTCCGGTAACGTTTCCGGTTGATGGCTTTATACTATCACCAATTAGATAGTTTGACAAGTGTTTTTTTTAAAAAATTTGTTTTTTGTTTATTTTATTCAGTTCAATCGTGCGTTTTTTATGCAGTTTTTACATGTGCCAGATTCTTTTATTCTTGATTTTCAAAATATATTACGTGATTATAGACATGACGGCAAAATTGTTACTATTCCCAATATTTGCACCGAAGGGCTTTCGTAATATGACGCGTGAACAGTAACGAGTTTTCACGAGGCGGACCAATAAAAGCAACAATCATCTTGCAGATGAAAATAGTATATGGTATCATTTCCGTGTAAAACAAAGCTGCTTTTAATACTTAGTCAGCTTTCGATTTAAAAATCAAAAGGAGCAACAAAAATGGACAACTTTATATTCAGCATCAATGCAACTCTTCCGATCTTTTTAACCATGGTTCTCGGACTTGTATTTCGCAAGATCGGTGTGTTTGATGATGCTTTTACTAACAGAATGAACAGCTTTGTATTTAAATTTGCACTTCCTGCACTGCTGTTTGAAGACTTATGGGAAGAAAACTTTTATCAGGCCTGGAATGGTGGCTTTGTACTTTTTTGTTTCTGTGCTACTCTTGGCTGCATCATTGTATCTACTGCTTTGTCATCCTTTTTGAAAGATAAATCTGACCGTGGTGAGTTTATTCAGGGTTCTTACCGCAGCAGTGCAGCTATTCTTGGCATCGCCTTCATCGTTAACATTTATGGGCAATCTGGCATGGCGCCACTTATGATTATCGGAACTGTGCCGCTTTATAACATTTGTGCAGTGGCCGCACTGACGCTGACATCTCCGGCACTATCATCTGCTAAAAGTGATCCAGCCTCTGAAACTTCAGCATCAAAATCAACTTCAGTTTCTAATAGTGACCGCCTTTTTCGTACCGTAAAAGGCATAATTACAAACCCAATTATCCTAGGCATCGCCGTGGGTTTTGCCTGGTCACTTCTTAAACTTCCTCATCCGACCATCCTTCAAAAAACAGTACATAATCTCGGCGTACTTGCCACGCCTCTTGGTCTGATGGCAATGGGAGCATCTTTCGACATCAAAAAAGCCTTCTACAAATTAAAACCGTCAATAGCATGCGCATTTCTAAAGCTTATCGGCTATTCTGGCGTTCTTATGCCAGTCGCTATTGCTCTAGGTTATCGAAATGAAGCACTTGTTGCCATTCTCGTTATGCTTGGATCTGCCACAACGGTCAGCAGCTACACAATGGCAAAAAGCATGGGACATGAAGGTACACTAAGTGCCAGTGTCGTCATGCTTACAACACTTTTGTCTGCATTCTCACTAACCGCTTGGCTGTTTATATTAAAGACAATGAGCTTCATTTAATGTTTTGTATTTAACAGAATATTTTTATCTAAAAAGGAGGCTGCGCTGTTGTGAACAGCGTTGCCTCCTTTTGATGATCATGATCACTCAAAATCTCTTGTAATATTTGTAAGCCATTTGCCTCTGAAATAGTGAATGAATACTGCCGGCATTTTTTCAAACTCATCCAAAGTCATTACAAAATATACCCAAATCGGTGGCAATTTGAGAACATATGCTGCAAGGAATGTGAGCGGAACTGCAACAAGCCACATAAATACAGAATCTATGATCATTCCGAATCTGGAATCACCGCCGCCTCTGAAGCATCCGCATATAAGACAAGTATTGATTCCTTCTCCCAAAAGGCGCCAGGTTGTCATAATTATAAAAATGCCAAGGTAATAAATGGCTGTCTCTGTCAGCTTATCACGATAGAAATCAAGTATCAAAGGGCGAATTGCCAGAATAATAACGCATCCGACCATACTTACAATAGTCGTTATTCTAAGCATACGTTTTCCATACTCTCTGGCTGTATCAATGTGATCCTGTCCTAACTCCTGGCTGACAATAATGGTAGTAGCGTTAGCAAAACCACGACAGGCGATAGCACCAATATTTACTACCATGACGGCAACGGCATTTGCTGCTACCATATCATCTCCAATATGGCCAAGGATTGCTGCGAAAGCTGAACTGGCAAAACTCCAGACAACATCATTTATTACGGCTGGACTTGCAATCTTCATAAAATCCTTGAACAGAATACCAGACTTTGAGAAGAAGTATTTTATTCTAAATCTGACATCAGAACTGTTTAATGAGTAGATAAGACAAATGAGTACTTCTACCATTCTGGCAATAACAGTACCAAGAGCAACACCAGTGACTCCAAGCTTCGGAAGTCCAAACAGACCAAAAATAAATGTAGCATTACAAAGTACATTGACACAAAGAGAAACAACGTATGTAACAGAAGGCAACATTATTTTTCCGATACTTCGAAGAGCACTCATAAAAACCTGAGAGAATCCCATAAACACAAACGAAAATGAAATCACCCTCAAATACTCACTGCCGGCAGCAATCGTATCAGGACTGTTTGTAAAAATCCTCATGATCGTAGTTGGCATGGAAAATGAGATAATGAAAAATATCAAAGAACTGATCAGTGATATTCGTTCTGCCAGACCAAGAATCTTCTCTACTGTCTTTTTATCACCCTTTCCCCAGTACTGAGCACATAACACCGAAGTACCTGTGGCCATACCGTAATATAAACAGAAAAGAATAAAAGTATATTGGTTAGCAAGTGATGAAGCCGACATAGCAGTCTGGCTTACATATCCAAGCATTACCGTATCAGCAATGTTTACTAATGTTCCAATCAAATTTTGAATCATGATTGGAAATGCTAATTTTGATGCGTATTTTAAGAAATCTTTTTTATTAAGCATACAAACGTTCTTCCTTTTTATTTTAATCCTTTTTCGCTAAATTTCAAATCAGATAGTCTCCCGCGAAATTTAACTTGCATCTTCTCGCACAGCTTCGCATATACGTGCTCCACAAACCATGGTTCTGTTGATTTCTCTGCAATCTGATCTACACGAATCCAGGCAACTGCACTATTTTCCTCTGGGCGATTCTGCACAGCATCTTTTGGGTCTGCCTCCATCAGATACGTCACATTTAAATGAAGATGTGTAGAAACATAGTGTCCTTTTTTCATATGACCGTCCACAGACAAAATTTCTATCGAAAATGGCTCATCTAATAGAAATTTTACATGTGTCAATCCAGATTCCTCCATGACTTCTTTTTGTGCTACATGGTGCAGATCGGCATCACCATCTGCGTGACCACCAAGCCACGCCCAGGAATGGTAGATGTTGTGATATGCCATCAGCACGCTTTTTTTGTCTGGACTCACTACCCACGCAGATGCAGTTAGATGGGCAATTTCATTTTCTCTTGTAAGAATGTCTGAGCCACTCTCAAACCACTTTAATAAAATGGCTTTGTCATGCTCCTCCTGCTCGTTAAACGGCATGAATTTTTGAATTTGCTGTTCAAGTTTAGATAACTCTTTTGTCATTTAGTGGCATATCCTTTCTCTTTTTTTATTGTAACACATTTTTCGAATTTTGCTTCTCCATTCTCTTTAGCTCTGGAAGAACGGTGCACAGCATCACAACAAGGCAAAGTGTTCCACCAATTACATTTGATACTGGCTCTGCAAGGAACACTCCTGCCGTTCCCATGTGAAACATATACGGCATCATATACGTTAGTGGTACAACAATAAAGACCTTGCGAAGCAGTGAGAAAAAAATTGCCTGTTTCTTTTTATTCAACGACTTGAATACGGTCTGTCCAATATATTGAAAATCCATGCAGATAAATGCAGCAAAATATTGTTTTAATGCCGGAACTGCATCCTGCATCAAGGCCGCATCAGAGCTGAAAATTCCAATCAATGCATTTGGCAATAAAATAATAATACTCCACATCACTGCTGTATAGCCAAGAATCATAGTACTCATCACTGCCATAGCTTTTCGCACTCGCGCTGGACGACATGCACCATAATTGTAGCTTAAAATTGGGGAAGTGCCCTCATTCATTGCATAAATTGGAGTCTCAACTAGCTGACGCACGCTTGACACAATCGTCATAACAGATATGTAAATATCGCCGCCAACATCTGACAAAATATTGTTGCAGCAGATAGATACCAAACTGTTTGTCAGCTGCATAATGAATCCTGCCGTACCAAGGCTCACAATGTTTTTTGCGTAGCCTATGCATTCAGAGAACTCTTTTTTCTTTAAAAAGCGAACCTTCAGCTCAGATTTTCTTGTCAAAAAGACAAACACAAATACCGCAGATAACGCTTGGGAAATTACGGTGGCAATCGCTGCCCCCTGTACTCCAAACCCCAACACAAAAATAAACAGCGGATCGAGCAAAAGGTTTGCTACTGCACCAACCGCAACTGAGGTCATTCCAATAGTGGAATACCCTTGTGCATTAATAAACGGATTCATACCTGTCGCAATCATAGACGGCAGCGTTCCAATCAGATAAATCATCAAATACGGATATGCATAGACAAGCGCATCAGTTGAGGCACCAAATAATACTAGAAGCGGTCTTGCAAATATAAAGCCAACTGCCATCAGCACTACTGCACATACGCAGACCATCGTAAATGATGTATTCATCACATTTGCAGCTCTTTGCGGCTCACCCTTTCCTCTATAAATCGAAAATAATGGTGCACCACCGCTTCCAAATAAATTGCTAAATGCAGTGATCACTACAATTAGTGGAAAACAAAGTCCAACCGCACCGAGAGCCGCTGTTCCAATGTTTGGAATACGAGCAATATAAATACGATCCACAATATTATACAAAAGATTTAAAATCTGAGCGACAAGCATCGGAAGCGCTGCTCCTAGGATATTTCCAGTCACAGTTCCGTGTTCAAAATCAATTCGTTTCATAACGAGAAAACCAGTCCTTTTCTTTCTTTTTCAAACAAAAAATATATGTTTTTCATATGATGGTCATCCCATATCAGCACTCCACTGCAACCTTTATCACTCCATCTTTTTTATTTTCAAAAAGATCATATGCTTCTGCTATTTTGCTAAGCGGATATGTATGCGTGATAAGCGGCTCTGTATCAATTTTTCCCTCTGCAATCAGCCTAAGTGTCTCTTTGCAGTCACAGCCATCCACTCCGCCTGTTTTAAATGTAAGATTCTTTCCATACATATCTGGAAGCGGCAAAAGCTGCGCCTTCTCGTAAAGAGCAACTATCGTTACAATTGCACTTGGTCTTGCGCATTCCCAAGATAAGCGAAACGTTGATTCTGCTCCTGCAACCTCAAGAACAACATCTGCTCCGCCGTGATCACTGTTTGCCAAAACGAAGTCTGCACATGCTTCTGGTGAAACTGTCATTACCTCAGGATAATGCTCATTAATAAAATGAATCCTGTTTTCATCTTTTTCACATAAAATGATTCGCTTCGGCTTCTTTAACATGACACAAAGCAGCGTACAAATTCCTGTCGGCCCAGCACCGATGATTAACACTGTATCATCCTCTGTAATCTCAGAAATACGTGCTGCCCAATATCCTGTGGCTAAAACATCACCTACAAATAAAGCCTGTCTGTCAGTAACACCTTCTGGAATTTTATTCAAGCCCTGATCAGCAAACGGTACACGCACATATTCTGCCTGACCACCATCAATACGACAGCCCAATGCCCAGCCACCATTCTCATCGGTACAATTATTTACGTATCCCTTCTTACAGAAAAAGCATTCACCGCAAAATGTCTCTACATTAACTGTCACACGATCTCCTGGTTTAACATTTGTTACTGCGCTGCCAACTTCCTCAACAACACCTACCATCTCATGGCCTACTGTTATGCCAGGAACTGCACGAGGAACACTTCCATGTTTAATGTGCAGATCGCTTGAACAAATGCTGGCAAGCGTTACCTTCACAATTGCATCTCTCTCATGCATAAGAACTGGCTTTGGTTTTTCCATTAATTCAAATTTTCCTTTTGAAACATAAGTATATGTCTGCATTATTTTATTCCTCACTTTTTGTTTTTCTTTATACTTCTGAGAAAATAGCAAATCGACCACGCAATACTCATTCCTGCTGCAATTCCAAAAGCAAAAAGAAAGGTATCACGTCCATATTCCAAAGCTTGAACAGTATTTCCTTCTAAAATGCTGTTCATACAATAATAAAGAGTACTTCCTGGAATCAGAGGTATTATGGAAGTGACAAAAAAAGACGTAGATGTTTCCTTACAGATTCTTGCAAGAATTTCCGCATACACATCTGTAACAAAACTAGCAAACAGTGTTGGGAGAAAAATATTTCCCCAGAAGGCTTTTCCCAGAATAAACACCATCCAGCTAATAAAACCGCCAGCTGCTGCCAAAGGCAAATACTTCTTTTTCATATGAAAAAGGATTCCGAATCCTATAGAACCAATAGCTCCGGTAATTAATTGTACAATGAGTGTTTCATTCAAAGTCAAAACCTCCCAAATAAAATAACTGCTCCCATAAATCCAAGTGCCAGTGCCGCGGCAAGGAGTAACGCAGCAATCAGGCGTATGATTCCGGAGAGTGTATCACCAATAAGTACATCTCTAATTGCGTTTGTTGACATCAGCCCCGGAATCAAAAGCATAATGTCACCGATCATAATCTTATCCATGCTAAGAAATGGACACAGCAAGGTTAATAAACAGATTGCACAGCCTGTAATAAAAGATGCCACAAACTGAAAAGTCACTTCATTCATGCACACTGGACGAAGATATTTCTGTAATCCCCAGATCAAAACAGCGCCAAGTCCTGCTGCAACAGCATCTGGAATACTTCCGCCATAAAAAAGAGCAAAACTACATGCCCCCAGAATGCTTCCCATAAGTTTCCACAACTGTTTTGTTTTATTTATGTTAATTTCATCAAATTCCTTCTTAAGCTCTGCTGCTGGAATGGGATGATTACAAAAACGGCGACTCAAGTCATTTAACTGCTCCAGTTTGGTAAAATCATTTCCATAACTTTCCCTGATCCGCCTAGTCTGTGTCCGCGCTCCTTCTCCTGGAAATTCCATAGTAATAACGATACTAGATGTAATCACAAAAACATTCATCTGTGTAGCACCACAGGCATATCCCATTCGATTCAGCGTATCCTCCACCCTAAAAATCTCTGCACCGCTGCTTAACAGCGCTTCACCCATATCAAGAAAAATACGTAAAAACTCTTTGGATGTCTGCATAATAATACTCCTTTGATTTTATAACTCTATCACATCTCAGGCTCTTTTTCCACCAAATTTTGCTTTTTGATTTCATAATACAACAGTCCCACAATATCTGCCAGCGCCCATCCGATTGGAATTGACCACCAGATGCCAACCACACCTATTGCCGGTATTGCAGACAATATATATGCCAACGCCACTCGTGTTCCAAGTGAAAATACCGTAAGTATCACACTCATTCCCGGTCTGCCCAAAGCACGATACAGACCATACAGCAAAAACAGCCATCCGATTCCAATATAAAATGCACCTTCTATGCGCAAGTAACGGACTCCTTCCATTATAATAGCCGTTTCTTTTGCATCCACAAATATCATCATAAGTGGTTTTGCGAATATATACACAAACGCTGATACCACTACACAGAAAATTGCAGATATACGAACTGCCGCTTTCAGCCCCTGCTGTATTCTCTTCTTTTCTTTTGCTCCATAATTTTGTGCAATAAATGTAGAAAATGCGTTTCCAAAGTCCTGCACAGGCATATATGCAAAAGCATCTATCTTTACAGCCGCCGCAAACGCTGCCATGACAACAGTTCCAAAGCTGTTTACCAGTCCTTGTACCATAAGTATTCCAAGATTCATTACAGACTGCTGAATGCATGTCAGCATTGAAAAAGAAATGATTTCTCTGATTCGTTCTTTTTTCAGATATCTGATTTTCCAGATCGCACACACCTGTTTATAACGCATAAGTGTATAAACCATTATGCCAACACCTGACAGATACTGTGAAATCACTGTCGCCTGCGCTGCTCCTGCCACTCCAAGTTTCAAGCCAATGACAAACCAAAGGTCAAGAATAATATTGAGTATTGATGACACTGCCAGAAACAAAAGTGGTATAACAGAATTACCTATTGCCCTGAGATATGAAGCAAAATAATTGTATAAAAAAACTGCCGGAATCCCCATAAAGATTATAAACAAGTATTCTCTCATGTCACCCCACACTTCTTCTGGAACTCTTAGAAAAGTGCGAAGCCCACTAAGGCTAATATAGGCAATAATATTAAGTAATATCGTCACAGCAGTAATAAAGAAAAAAGATGCGCAAATATCCTCTTTAAGACCATTTTCGTCCCTCTGCCCAAATCTGATAGAAAACAATACTCCGCTTCCAATACACAGACCAAGAATAATTGACGTTATAAAAGTCATAAGCGTAAATGATGAACCTACTGCTGCAAGTGCCTTTTCCCCAAGAAACTGTCCAACTATAAGTGTATCTGCAATATTATAGCATTGCTGAAGCAGATCACCAAGTATCATTGGAATGGCGAATAAAAGCATTGACTTTACAACAGATCCTTTTGATAAATCCCTATTCATTATTTTTTCTCCAAAATGTAAGTTTTATATTTCGTTATGCAATAATTATAGGCTGATATAGTATAACTTGATAGGAATGCACTGGGCTTGATATTAAGCGAATCTGATTTTCTGATTTACTGCATCCACCTCAGCCTCTATGCCAAATGGAATGATACATCTTGGTGTTGCATGTCCAATATTTATGTTTGCAACAACTGAGATATTGGGATTATCTATTACATCTACAATAATTTTTTTGTATTCATCAAAATAGAGTTCATTCATTGGCTTACCGCATATCACGCCTGAAACCACATCAAAGACTCCCACCTTTTTTAAGGTCTCTACCATCTTTCTGTAGTGCTTAGGATCCGGTTGTTCTTCACTTGTTTCAAGAAGAAGTATTTTCCCCCTCCAGTCCTCTAAACTAGGGAAAAGATTGTATTTTTCGCATAGAGAAATGGTATCTGGATATCTGCTGTTATCAAATATATCATACATACTTTCAAGACAGCCTCCCAGAATCTTTCCTGCAAAAACAGGCTTTCCTTGAAGAAGTTGAAATCCCTCATTTTCATGTTTTGTTCTTTCAGTACCAACTGCACTTTCGGACCAGTCAGTTCTCTCTTCATACCACACATCACTCGGTACAATTTCCTTGATGTTTCCTGTTTTGATTAATTCTTCAAAAAACTTCTTTGTATAAGGCAGCATATCATCTTCCATTTCACATACATCTGCCAGAAATGACTGACCATAAAATGTCCCAAATCCCAACTTATGCAGCATAAGATGATTCATTGTAGTATCTGAAAATCCAAGAAATATTTTTCTCTTTTCTGCTTTTTCAATAGCTTCTTTAAGTTCATTGTTTTTAAACAGATATGGAAGAAGTCGATATGTATCATCTCCGCCAATAGCACAAAGAATCATATCAACTTCTTCATCACATATTGCTGCAAGAAGATCATTTGCCCTCTCCTTTGGATGATTTTTTACATACTCAATTCCCTTCATTGCATGGGGCATAATTTTTACATGCAATCCAAATTGTTCTAATCTTTTAAGCCCTATATTAACTTCATGCTTTACAAAATCTTCACCTATCGTTCCTGCTGAAAGGCTCACAAGTGCTACAGTCTTAATCATAACTCTCCTCGCAAACTCGGTTTTATTGTTTTTTGATAGCTAATCTTCCTTCGCCATCACGCTTATATGGTCTATTCTCTTTTCGTACATCAACGGCACATCCACATTCTCAGATCTTAATAAATCTTTTTAATTGTTCCTGTTATACCATATTCGTTCTGAAAATTTTCCAAATCCTGTGAAGTCCTAATTAACATGACTTCCTCAAATTTTCCTGTATCCAAATTAAGAAATCCTGCCACTTGCTCTCCTGTACAAATACTGCATCGTATCACTGGTTCTTCATAACTTGAATCATATTGTTTTTCGTGTTTAGAAAATTTCCGACTTATTTTTTCTACAAGTTTCATTCTAGCACCTCTTTTCTGTGAATGTATCGGTTAGGTTCTTTTGACAGATGCGTGTTTGAAAATATCCAAAACCATGATTATAACAACAACTGTGCCAACAGGAATCGCCATGCAGCAAAGTAAAAAAGTAATAATATCATTGTCGGGCTTAATCTTATAGCTGCCCTTTGATGTGCGATAAACTTCAACTGAAACTTCATCGCCTCTGCGAATCTTGTCCTGAAATGGCAGGCTGTTTTTTAGCTCGTTCTGACCGAAAACAAAATAAGTCCTTCCTTTGTAAGTTGTTCCGTCAACAACAAAGGAAACCTTTGTATTGTATTCTGAACGGATTAAGATATCAGCATCATTTTTTTCATCCTTTCGGCGACATTCCTCAACGACAGCATTAACAGTTCTGATATCAGTGGAATTTTTATACTCTTGGTTTTCAATCTTATTAGAAACGATGCCATAAACTCCGGCAACAATTAAGCTAATACCTATCAGAAGACCAAGTAAAGAAATCTTGATATCACCCTTTTTTGAAGAATTTTTTTCCATAGTAATCCTCCCTTCATCACCTTCTCAATTAACTATATTGTATCATGTCAATTGTACCACGTCAATTAGTCTGGTATGAAGTAAACTCTTATGTACACAGTCAGATTCTTAAAACATTACTTGAAATGATGCGAGTTGATAATTTCGATTCCATTACAATCAGCCGTTTGACAGCAAAAGCAGAGGTTGGCCGTGCATCCTTTTATCGTAATTATCAAACAAAAGAAGACGTCCTGCGTCAGGAAGCAGAACGTCTTAATTTGGATTATAGAATGGCTCAGACGTGGCATGAAAGAAAGCAGTGCTGAACTTATCGCTATGTTTGAAAATAGTCAATAAACTTTATGTGCCCAAGCAAAGGCATTCTGCACGCTATTTTCCCTTAAATTCCTTTAAGTAAATAACCATCATACCACTTTTTTACTTTATCAAAATCCCTATTATACTTTTCGCAGAGTTTTTTTACTTCATCTTCGGTAAAACCAACGTATTGAGCCAGTTCATCTGCTTGCAGGCTTCGTGAACAGTCCTTTGTATGCACGGCTAGCGATAGGTTCATTTGTCCGCGTTCGAGAGACGTAAGTAGCACGGCATCAAAAACTTTACAAACATCGGTCATAGCTTTTAGTGTGTATTTTCGGAGCGAAGCTCCGCTTTTGATACCACGTCCATAGGAGCTATGCACCGCATGGGCGTGGAGACTTCATCATAACAGTTTTTGCTTTGATTGATTTTTCTTAAAATCAACTTTATCTTTGTTACAGGAAAGGACAAAACAGTGGAACATGCAAAATTATACATCAATGGAATGACCTGTATCAATTGCCAAACACGAATCCAAAATGCTCTAACAAAACATCCCGGAATCACACAGGCTGCTGTCAGTTATGAGACTGAAACAGCAGACATTTTGTATGATTCATCTGTTATCTCACTCGAGCAAATTCAAGGCTTAATTGATGAACTAGGCTATAGTGCTTCGGTTCAAAAAACATCGCGCGCAAAGATAGTCAACCAGACTTTGCGCGAACTTGACATCATTGTGATTCTTTATTTTCTTTTACGGCATTTTGGTATTTTAAATTACTTGGCACCAGCTTCGTTAGCGGATGCGCAAATGGGCTACGGCATGCTATTTGTGATCGGTTTGATTACCTCGGTTCACTGCATTGCAATGTGCGGCGGCATTAATCTGTCACAAACGCTGCAAAAAGATTCTGAGCCATCTGCGAACGTATCTCGTGCGATGTTTCAAAATGCAGCTGCCTATAATGCCGGACGTATTATTTCTTACACGATAATCGGAGGAATACTCGGCGGCATCGGTGCGTTTACTGGAATGGCAGGAACGCTGCAAACTTCATCGTTTTTTCAAGGTCTTTTAAAACTGCTTGCTGGTGCCTTGATGGTTGTGATGGGAATTAACATGCTCGGTCTTTTTCCAGGACTGCGCCGTTTTCACCTGCGAATTTCTATGCCACTTTTTCAAAAAGGCAAGCAAAAAGATGCTTCAAAAGGAATTTCAAAGAGAAGTAATGCTTCCCACAGGCGCAGAACACCTTTTATCATCGGCTTGTTTAATGGCCTGATGCCTTGTGGTCCTCTGCAGTCGATGCAGATCGTTGCATTAGCCTCTGCCAATCCATTTACCGGAGCGCTGTCGATGTTTTTCTTTGCGCTTGGTACCATTCCGCTGATGCTCGGATTTGGCTCGATTGTAGCCGGTCTTGGCAAACACTTTACAAAAGTCGGGCGGGAAAGCCAAGAAACTTTTTGCAATTATCGGACAATGATGTCGAATTTTGTCGAAATGT
>NZ_JAJEQN010000051.1:0-22058 GCF_020687335.1 Anthropogastromicrobium aceti | reverse complement strand
TACATTATGCAAATGTGCCAATGCATGAAAACGACGATCGATTTCATGGCGTTCGTATTTAGATGTTTTTAACAGAAGCTGTACCGTATGCATATGTGCCCTCCTTTAACTGCGAATATGAATATATGTTCTTTGTTGATATAAACAGTATATCATACAATACACAAGGACACAAACACAAAACGAGCAGTTGCCTATACAACATTTCGACAAAATTCGACATCATTGTCCGATAATTGCAAAAAGTTTCTTGGCTTTCCCGCCCGACTTTTGTAAAGCGGTGATTAATATCCTCTACTACACGATTAATTACGCTTGTCAGCTCATTTTTCTCATAGAGATCCCTTAAATGGCGAAAATGATCTTCATACTGATAGCTTGAATTTCTGATTGAGCTCATACGCCTTGCGGATCAGGCATAGTACCGCGTCATGCTCTGGCACCGCACCGTAAGGAACTGCTACTCTAACAATAAAAAAACGCAAGAGCAACAGCCCCTTTGAATTTTTACAAGTTTCGACCTGAAAAACAATTATTTCACATTCGCATTATACAAGTCCATAAAATAAGAATCTGTATGTAGTAGTTCTTCAAAAGTACCTTGTCCAACAATTCTCCCTTCTTTAAAGAGGATAATTCTGTCAAAACCTGCAATGGAATTTAATCTATGTGCAATGGCAATGACAGTTTTATTTTTCATTTTTTGCATAACTGATTTCATTACATTTTCTTCTGTTAAATTATCCATTGCAGATGTTGCTTCATCCAAAATGACAAGTTCGGAGTCTTCAAACCACAAGCGAGCTAATGCAAGTCTTTGTTTTTCTCCACCCGATAAACAAGTACCTTTCTCACCAATTTCAGTATTTAAACCTTCCGCAAGATTTTCAACTAAATGAGATAGTTGCACTTCTCTCAATACCCCCAGCATTTGCTCTTCTGACACTTGTTTCTCAAATACCAGATTTTCTTTTATTGTTCCGTCAAAAACAGGGGCATCCTGTGATAGATAACTAACTCTATCATACAGATTATTAAGACAAATTTCTTTTAACTCCATGTCTCCTAAGCGAACTTCTCCTTGATTATATTTTAGCAACCCTAATAATATCCTAATCAAGGTCGATTTTCCGGAACCACTTTCTCCTACAAAAGCTATTTTTTCTCCCTTTTGTATTGACAGGCTCAAGCCATCAATAATTTTTCGTTCCTCATATTGGAATGATAAATTTCTTATTGCAATTTTTCCAACATTTGTATTTATTGCGTTACCGTTTCTTAATTGAACATCGTCTTTTAAGCCTAAAAATTCCTCAAATCTCTTATACGATGCCTTGTCCAATTTATATTGGACATAAAGTACATTAAAAATGGCAATTGGCGTATAGGCATTTTCAATCAGTGCAATTAGTGCAACCACAGAACCTACTGTAAGGTTTTTCGTTTTCCATGCATAAAAAAGAATACCAATATCTAGCACTGCCACAAGTAGTGCAAATATTGTGAAGAATGCTTCATGAATCATATTCATTTTTACTTTTGATGAAACAATATCCTCTTTTGCATTACAAGTCTTCTTTATTTCACTCGGAAACTGTTTACTCATACGAAATACCAACATTTCCATATAGCCTCTGACCAAATAGTGATTTAATAGTTCTTCACTATTCAAAATCTTTTCTTTTATTTTGTAAAGAAACTTTAATAGAATGTTGGTTGTTACAAAAATAATCGTATAGCCTACAAACAGTACATAAGTGACTTTTTCATCTATTTTCCAAATAAAGTATATACTAAAACCAATGGTAGGAAGTAAATCACGAATCAAACACAACCAGAAATTGAATAATACATTTCTTCCTGCTGCTGAACCATTCTCAATCCTTTGAACAAGTTTGCCCGTACCTATTTTCTGATATTCCGTATAATCGATTGTACTTATTTTTCTAAGTGACAAAAGCTTAAAATCCAAATAAATACCATGTTCCAACTTTTTTTCAGGGTAATTATCCAGATAATTCATACAATAATTTACCAGCAAAATAAAGCCATATGTTGCAACTCCTGCAAATGCAAGTGTTCTATCAGCCAATCCATCAATAACCTTTTGGAAATAGTCAACCTTGTAATTAGCCATAAATGAATTAAATATACCTAGTCCAATGTAGACCAATACCCATATGCTGTTTTTCTTTAATATTTCTTTTATATAACGCATAACTGTACTCCTTTACATATTGTATTTCAAGCATCAGAGCAGTACAGTCAACGACTACTGGCAAGTTTCTTTTAACCTCAGCACAATCTGCCAACAGTTTACATCAACTGTACTGAGCAGTTATCTCGGATAATTTTCATATCGTTCTCACCTCTTCCTAAAAATTTTCTATTATTATATCATGCTAAGTTCCAATATTCTATCGTAATTTCGTCAAAAGAATATAAAACAAAGGGCATATTATCTTACCCCTTTGTAGTCTTGCAAGTTTATCCGACATTTCTTCATCCTTATGCGTAGGCGTATCACACCGCATCCTTGTTCATTCCTCATTTCCATGCATTTACACATTTTTAGGACACTTGCAAAATTGGGGTCAGGCAGTGACCTGACCCCAAAACTGCTTAAAATTTATGAGTTATCGCACCTTTTTAAGCCACAATGATGTTCTTACTTCTTAAAAATGCCTCTGGCGGTTTGCGGTCTGTAATAATCTGTGCCTTTGCAAATTCCTCAAATGTCACTGAACTGATATTTCCAAACTTCGAATAATCGGCCAGTATGTAGGCCTTTTTTGCCTGCCCGATAGCAGTCTTTTTAACCATTGCTTCCTCGTAATCTGGCGTACTAAATCCAGCCTTTAAGCTGACACCATTTGTTCCGAAAAACGCTTTTGAAAAATGAAGTGTCTCCAGACTAAGAATCGCCTGATTGCCCACAACAGCCTCTGTAGTTGGCTTTAACTCACCGCCTATCAGGTAAACACGAAAACCTGCTGCTGCCAGCTTTTGTGCATGACTGACCGCATTTGTTACATACGTTGCACTTTTTTCTGTTATAAAATCAATCATGCAGCCTGTTGTTGTTCCTGCATCTAGATAGACGAAGTCATCTTTTGTAATCAGTGCTGCCGCATAGCGGGCAATAAGCTGTTTTTCTTCTTTGTTGACACCTTTTTTCTGTGCAACAGATGGCTCTGCTGTTGTAATTCCAGCTTCAATCGCCACTGCACCTCCAAATACCTTATTTAACTTTCCGGCCTTGTCAAGCGCATTTAAATCGCGGCGAATTGTGGATTCGGAAATCTTTAGTTTTTCCTTGATCTCCGCCACTGTAACGCTGTTTTGCTCATCAAGCAGTTTCAAAATTAGTTCATATCGTTTTTCCGTAAGCATTATTTATTTTATGTCCTTCCCGTACTGGCTTAAATCTGTCTCAAGAATGATCTTTCTAATCGGCAAAATGCTTCCTGCTGATACTGAAAGCTCATCTACCCCCATTGCCAAAAACTCCTTTGTCAGACTGGTATCAGCACCAAGCTCACCACAGATGCCTGCCCAGATGCCTGCTTTATGCGCATTCTCTACTACCATACGGATCATTGCAAGAATTGCCGGATGATGCGGATCAAAGAAACGATCAAGCTTTGGATTCTGTCTGTCAACAGCAAGTGTATACTGCGTCAGATCATTTGTTCCAATGCTGAAGAAATCAACCTCCTTTGCAAGCTCACCGCTTACCATAACAGCTGCTGGTGTCTCAATCATAATACCCTGCTTAGGCTCTCCATAGGCAATACCCTGCTCATCAAGCTCTGCCTTTACTTCTTCTACGATTTCCTTAATCTTTCTTACTTCCCAAAGGCTTGTGATCATCGGATACATGATTGAAAGCTTTCCATATGCGCTTGCACGAAACAGCGCACGAAGCTGTGTCTTAAATACATCTGTCTGTGTCAGGCAGATACGGATCGCACGATAGCCAAGTGCAGGATTTTCTTCATGCTCCATATTAAAATAAGCACACTGCTTATCAGCACCAATATCAAGAGTTCTGATAATTACATTCTTTCCTGCCATTGTCTCAACGGCTGTCTTGTAAACCTTAAACTGCTCCTCCTCAGTCGGATAATCTTCCTTCTCCAGATATAAGAACTCACTTCTGAAAAGACCGATTCCGCCTGCATCATTCTGAATGACTGCTGCAAGGTCCTTGATGTTTCCAATATTAGCATAAAGCATAATCTTCTTGCCGTCAATTGTCTTATTTTCTTTTCCCTTTAACTGCTGCAAAAGCGCCTTCTTCTCCTCATCAGCACGCTTCTTTTCCTGCATCAGCGCCATGGTTTCTTCGTCTGGATCAACATAAATTGTGCCATCACTTCCATCAACAACAGCCATCACACCATCTGTTGTTTCATCAAGCGGAATATCAGTTCCAATCAATGCTGGGATTGCCATGGTTCTTGCTAAAATTGCAGTGTGGGAATTTGTTGAACCGTGTACAGTAACAAAGGAAAGCACCTTATCCTTGTCAAGCTGTACTGTCTCTGATGGTGCCAGATCATCTGCCAAAATGATAACAGGCTCATCTGTTGTCACGCCTGTCTTTCCTGCACCAGAAAGATTATTTAATACTCTCTCAGAAATATCCTTTACGTCTGCTGCACGTCCTCTCATATAATCGTCATCCATAGCTGCAAACATCTGAGAGAAATTGTCACCAGTTGCTGCTACTGCATACTCAGCATTTACCTGCTGGGTACGAATAATATTTTCAACTGACTCATTATAATCGTCATCTTCAAGCATCATCTGATGAATCTCAAAAATAGCAGCATTCGTCTCTCCGACTTCTCTGCATGCCTTATCATAAAGCTCGCCAAGCTGCTCAATCGAAGCCTCTCTTGCTGCCTGATAACGTGCCCACTCACCGTCAGAATCTTCTGTTTTCACGCGCTTTACCTGTTGCTCACTCTTTTGATATACGGCTGTTTTTCCGATCGCAATACCGCCAAATACACTTTTTCCGTGATAAACTTTCATAAAATCCACCTTTCTGTGACCATATGCACAGCAGGCGGACTGCCGAATTTCGGTGTCCGCCCTTTTATTTTCTTATTTGATAACGTTACAGAGTTGTCTTAAAGAAATTCTCCATTGCCTGTGCTGCTGCTTCCTCATCGCTTCCCTCTACGGTAACGGTAACAGTCTGTCCCTGCTTTACAGCAAGTCCCATGATACCAAATACACGCTTACAGTCTGCTGACTTTCCTTCCTTATTCAGCTTAATAGCACTCTCAAATGCCTTTGCTGCCTTTACAAGTTCTCCTGCCGGACGAGCATGGATTCCTTCTGGATCTGTAATAGTGTAAGTAAACTCTTTCATTTTGTTCTCCTTTATCCTCTTTGATTTTATTATAAGGGCAAGCTGCCCCTTTTTCTTTTCAGGTTTTTAGTTATCAATTTTTTAATTGACGCATTTTATGCTTCTCTTGGCTTCTTTAACACACCTAATAAAACAGTAGAAATAACCGTTCCAATC
The DNA here is from genome assembly GCF_020687335.1 of Anthropogastromicrobium aceti. NCBI lineage: Bacteria > Bacillati > Bacillota > Clostridia > Lachnospirales > Lachnospiraceae > Anthropogastromicrobium > Anthropogastromicrobium aceti. Next base: position 16,516 of record NZ_JAJEQN010000051.1, on the reverse strand, counting down.
ACAAGTGCCAGTAAATACATAATTGCATTTCCTACTACAGGAAATACGAAAATACCGCCGTGCGGTGCCATAAGTGTACATTTAAACAGCATACTAAGTGCACCTGCAACTCCAGAACCAATCACACATGCCGGAATTACATGAAGCGGGTCAGCTGCTGCAAATGGAATTGCACCTTCTGTGATGAATGCCAGACCCATGATAAAGTTTGTCGGACCTGCATCTCTTTCTTCCTTTGTGAAACGATTCTTAAACAAAATCGTTGACAGTGCAATTGCACATGGAGGAACCATACCGCCAATCATAACAGCTGCCATAACATCATAATTTCCAGAAGCGATTGCTGCGGTTCCAAATACATATGCTGCTTTGTTGAACGGACCTCCCATATCAATTGCCATCATACCTGCAAGAACAAATCCTAATAATAGCTTACTCGAACCGCCCATACTTGTCAAGCCATTATTTAATGCAGTATTTACTGCACCCATAACAGGCTCTACTACAAAGTTCATAAGAAGTCCCATTGCTAAAATTCCAACTACTGGATAGATCAAAACTGGTGTGATTTTTTCAAGTGCATCCGGCAGCTTGTCACAAACTTTTTTTAGTCCAAGGATGATATAGCCAGCTGCAAAACCAGCAACAAGTGCACCTAAAAATCCTGATTTTCCACTATATGCAATCATTCCGCCGACAAAGCCAAGCGCCAGTCCAGGACGGTCTGCAATTGCCATTGCGATAAAGCCGGCCAATACTGGAAGCATAAAGGAAAATGCCGTGCTTCCGATACTTTTTAACATTGCTGCAACAGGTGTAATGCTTCCAAATGCAGAACGCTCCTCTGCTGACAGTGATGCCATATCAACGCCAAAACCATCAATTAAAAATGCAAGTGCGATCAAAATTCCGCCGCCTACAACGAAAGGAAGCATATGAGAAACACCGTTCATCAGCTGCATATAAATTCTATGGCCAACGCTTCCTCCGCTCTTTGCTGATGTGCCTGAAGAAGACTCGCCTGCACCAGATGCATGATACACCAAAACATCACCAGACATAGCACGGTTTAACAATTCCTCTGCCTTGCTGATTCCATCAGATACCTGACACTCAATCACCTTTTTTCCATTGAAGCGCTCCATCGGAACCTTTGCATCTGCTGCCACGATAATGCAGTCAGCTTCATCAATCTCAGCCTGTGTCAGCACATTTTTTGCACCGCCTGAACCGCGAGTTTCAATTTTAATGCGGCATCCAAGCTTCTTTGCTGCCTTCTCTAAACCTTCTGCTGCCATATAGGTATGAGCAATTCCTGTTGGACATGAAGTAACTGCCAAAATCTTCTTAACTGGCTCAGCCTTATTCTCAGACGGCTCATCTAATATGCTTGTCTGCTCAAGACGCTCATCAATGCTTGCTTTCTCTTCATCAGCCTGATCAATAATTCTTAAAAATTCTTCAACACTTGATGCATTTCTAAGATTTTCTGTAAACTCCTCATCCATCAGCATAACAGACAGCTTGCTTAACACATCCAAATGCACATTGTCTTTTGTGTTTGGCGCCGCAATCAAAAACAGCAGTGTAACAGGCTCACCGTCAAGTGAATCAAAATCTACTCCATTTTTGATGACCATTGCTGCTAGACCTGGTCTGCTGACTGCATCACACTTTCCATGTGGAATAGCAATTCCTTCTCCAATTCCTGTGGTGCTTTCTTCTTCTCTCGCATAAACCTGACTGCGATATGCTTCTTCGTCATTGATTTTTCCACTCTTTGTCATCAGTGCTACTGCCTGATCAAGTGCTTCACTCTTTGTCTTTGGTGATGACGTAAGCGATACGCTTCGTGCATCGAGCAAATCTGTGATTCTCATATATCAAACCTTACCTTTCCTTTTTTATTTGCACTCATTAACCTGAACCTGATTGTAAACCTTTTCAATCATTTCACTATCTGCCAGATATTCTGAAAATGCACTTGCACTTCCGCAGGCAACACCCATACGAAATGCTTCCTTATAATCATGTGATTTCATCCAACCTGCCAAAAAGCCTGCAACCATAGAATCACCTGCACCGACACCATTTATCAGTGTGCCTTTTGGTGCCTCTGCCATGAACACGCTTTTATCTTCGCTTACAAGAACAGCACCCTCTCCAGCCATTGAAATCAGTACGTTTCTCGCACCTTTTTCCTGAAGCTTCTTTGCATAAGGAACTACAGATTCCTTCGTTGAAAGATTAACACCGAAAATCTCACCAAGCTCATGATTATTTGGCTTAATTACAAATGGATGATATTCCAGCACATTAACAAGCAAATCTTTTGTTGCATCTACCGCAAGCAAAATTTTCTTTCCTTCCATGCGTGCTGCAATATTTCTGTACATGTCATCTGGCATTGATGCAGGAATGCTTCCGGCAAGCACAAGTACGTCACCTTCCTTTAAGACATCAAGACGCTCAAGAAGCTCTTTTGTCTTCTCCTCGCTGATGGCAGGTCCCATACCGTTGATCTCAGTTCCTTCTACATTCTGAAGCTTCAAATTGATACGCGCACATCCATTTTCCATCTGAATAAAATCTGTATGAATGCCCTGTACCTGAAGCTGACGCTTAATCTCTTCTCCAGTAAAGCCTGCACAAAAACCAAGCGCCGTACTCTCAATACCAATATGATTTAATAAGATTGAGACATTAATTCCCTTTCCGCCAGGAAGCAGCTGTTCTGACTCGGTACGATTTGTTTTACCAAGCTCAAATCCCGGTACAGAAACGATATAGTCCAATGACGGATTGAATGTTACTGTATAAATCATGACGTTTCCTCCTATTCCAAACGATTGCTTTACACTTCTTATAGTGTGATTATACAATCATTATCGCTCAAAATCAATCAATATAGTGCACGAATATGATTGATTATTTTGGTGTATCCTGCACAAGTTTGATTGATTTGTGATTGTTTGGTTGTTTTTGGCTGATTTTAGTCATTTTTTCTTCATTTTCCTTCGTAACTTTTGTTTTAAAATGCTCAAAAAAAATACTGATACAAAAAAGCAATACGCCTCACTGTATCAGTATCTTTTTCTTTTTTATTTTTATTCTTTGTTTTCTTCTAACATAGTCAGACATGCAGTCGTCTTGATAACTCTGACAAAAACGTCTTTCCCTGAAAAATGATTTTTGCAATAAGAAGCAGCACACCAATGCCTGTTGTCACTGTCACAAGCATTGTGTTATGCATAACTCCAACACAGACAAGTATTACAACAAAAACTGTTGCTATAATAGTCAGCAAAAAATAAATTCCATAATCTGTCTGGTGCTTTCTGTCCACAAATCCAAGAATAAAATATAATAAATTCATGCCAACTACTGTAAGTGGAAGAACAATCTGTACGCTCCAGCCCTTCCAGCCAGTATACCAGTCATACGCTATACATAAAATCATGCCTATGATCACTTCATACATGACCATTTTGCGAATATTTTTCCACTTTCGCTGTCCAACAATCAAAAGTGCATAGCCTCCTGCCACACCTATTACGACGAGAAAAAATATCGGCTGCCATGTGCGGTCTGATAATACCATCATTCTGTCGACCATACCTGCCACAATAACTGCTGCGAGTGCTGCAAACGTTACGATTTTCATAAAAATGAAATCTGCCTGTTTTTTTTGTGTCACAGGAAATACATCAAAGTCTTCCTTTATAGAGGAATCTTCCGTACCTTCATCTATAATTCGCTTTTTACACAGCGGACAATATACACGCTCTCCAGAAAATGTAAGACCGCATTTCTGACATCGAATCGTTTTTCGCTTTTTATCAGTATCCATCATCAGTCTTCCTTTCCCGAATAATTCGTGTTGATAATCATATCTGAATCAAACTCGGCCAATCTGCGAAAGAATGCACGCTCCGTGTCCTTTGGACTTGAACTTCCTGCGCATGTTACCATCATATGATCTTCATATGAACACATGCAAATTTGTCTTCCGGCACATCCAATAAAAAAATCAAACTGACAGACATATGGTGCCAATGCCTTTGGCATTGTAATTCGCCCGATATTTGAAAAATACATTGTCTGACGCGCTCCTGCAATCAGACCTGACAATTCCATTCCAATATCCTTAAAAATGAGCGGAATTGCTCTTGCTGCCATATGCTTTTCCAGACTAACCTGACCGGCAATCATTTTTTCAAGCTTTTCCTTTGTCAGTTCTCTTCTGAAATTTTCTGCAACTGCAGCTATAACGTCTTCTAATGTTTCTCCCTGCTTTTTTCGATCATAAGTAACTGCAATCAGTCCAAAGAAATTTCGCACCGTCGCTGATGGAAAATAATTTCTAAGATTAACAGGAACCATAATTCGCACTGCCTTCTTTCTGTCTCTTGGTTCCATTGCATCATAGATGGACAAAATCAAAAGAGACACCAAAAAAACTGTCACTGTCGTATGATACTGTTTTGCTGCCGCAATGATCTGTCTTGTTGAAACCTCTGCCTCTGTTACCTGTTGGAAAAAGTCAGGTGTCGACGGCTCATGGAAATGAAAAATCGGCACTGTCTTTTCACCTAAGAAGGACATACTTGAATTTTTCTCTTCCTTGTTATAATACTGACTGAAGCTGTCTGAATCCTTTTCTCGAAATGTACTGTCTATACCAAGTGACAAATCTTCATGCACAAGCACTGGATGAACAATCTTCAAATAATTTACTACCAGCGTTTTCAAAAACATAAGCGCGCCTGTCGCATCTGCCATAGCATGGAATATCTCAAAATTGATCCTGCACTTATAATAAGAAATATCGATCAGTAAATGATGCTCGTTCTTATCATAAAGACGGCTACATACATTTTGATCTTCCTCATGCACAATCGGCATCTTTCCTGATTCCTCAAGATAATACCAAAACATGCCATGACGGATGATGTTTGTAAAAATAGGAAACTCCTCCAACGCCTGCTCCGCTGCCTGCTGCAGCGCTTTCTTTTGAACAGGCTCTGTCAGCTGACAGGCAAAGCGAAATACACGGCTGTCTTTTTTATTCGCCAATGCCGGAAATACCTTTGCCGCATTGTCCAACCGGCTCCATCCCGGCCGTTTTGTATTCTTCACTTATCCCTCGCCTCACTTTTCTCTTTACTTATTTTTGTCAGAAGGCACTTCGTTTTCTGTCAAAGCATCTATTTTGACTGCTTCGTCTTCCGATTGTCCTCGTTTTCCAATGAAGCCTTCAATTGCCTCATAAATTTCCTTTGCACCTGCAAAAATCGGCGGAAGAAGCATCATTCCATGAATGCCGTCTAGCACACGAACGCTCTTTACGCTGCAGCCGGCCTCGCGCATTTTTTCACCTAATGCTTCACCTTCGTCACGAAGCGGATCATACTCCATCGTAACCAAAAGCGTATCAGGCAGATTTGAAAAGTCATGATGCTGAAGCGGTGCAAAGTATGGATTTTTCTCATCTTCCTTGCTGCTTCGATAAAGCTCCATGTACTCGCACATCAATGCACGTGTAAGTAAATAGTCATATCCATTTTCTTCAACTGATGGATATGGATTATCGTCACCATATGAACCATAAGCTACAGGATAAATCAGTACCTGTCTTTTTGGCATCAGCCCTCCACGATCTCTTGCCATCATACCAAGTTCCGCACAGATCTCACCGCCAGCGCTGTCGCCCATGATAACAATATCTTCCTGCTTTGCTTGATACCAATCTTCGCAATGCGCAAGAACTGCCTGCATCGCCTCATAGCAATCCTCTAATCCCTGCGGAAAACGGTGCTCTGGCGCCAAACGATAATTAACAGAAACAACCTTATAGCCAGTGCGCTCAGACAGATTTGCGCAGACATTTCCGTAGCTTTCAAAATCACCTGTCACAAAGCCGCCACCATGAAAAAATAAAATAAGCGGTGCCACTTTTCCATCATAGCTGTAGGTACGAAGCAAGATATCACGCCCCTCAAGATGGAGAATGCGATCCATTGTATTGCAGCTTCTTCCCTTGTAATACGGATACATTTTTTCTTTTTTACGGCTCTTCTCGTAGTCTTTTGTCATATCACCCTGATGACGTGACATTGTTCGAATTGCGGCTCTTAAAACTTTATTCATAAATGGCTGTATTCCTTTCTGTGGTATGCAGTCACAAAAATCTTATAACTTGCACAGTGTAAAGTGTGCCTCGCCTTCGCGGTCAATTTCCATCAATATATATGTGTGGGCAAAACCATCCTGACGCGGCAGAGTTAAACTTCCTGGATTTAAGATAGTGACATCCCTTCCCTGATTGATAATCGGCACGTGAGTGTGACCATACATTGCGATGTCTGCTCCACGAAGAAGTGCTGCCTCTTTTAGTGTCTGGATTCCGAAGTTTACCTGATAACGATGTCCATGTGTCAAAAAGACGCGGTACTTTCCGATTTCTATTAGCTTATCCTGCGCAAGATCAGATGAATAATCACAGTTTCCGCGCACAATATCAACAGGGCAGCCTGCTAAGCGTGCAATCTCATCCTGCTGTCCCTCTGAGTCACCAAGATGAATCAATCTGTCTGGCTTTCCTGTTCTGGCTAACATTTCCTTAAAATAATTAAGTCTTCCATGTGTGTCACTGACAATCAGAATGCGCTCACTCATTATTGCTTTCCTCTTTTTGCAAAATTGCCTTCATGGCACGAAGTGCTTTTCCTCTATGGCTGATCTTGTTTTTCTCTTCTGCTGAAATCTCTGCCGTTGTCTTGCCAAGCTCTGGCACATACACAATCGGATCATAGCCAAAGCCACCGCAACCTGCCGGTGTCTTTGCGATTACACCCTCGATGGTTCCGCGTGTGACAGCGGTATGGCCATCTGGAAAGCTGGCTGCAATCACACACACAAAGCGTGCACTGCGGTCATTCCCTTCCACTCCATCAAGACGGTCAATGATAGACTGATTTTTGATATCATATGATGTGTCCTCACCCATATATCTGGCTGAATGTACACCTGGTTCTTTATTTAAATAATCAACCTCCAGACCAGAATCATCAGCCAGAATGATGCCATCAGTATATGGACGAAGCGCATTTGCCTTAATCAGAGCATTTTCCTCAAATGTACTGCCATTCTCATCGATATCGACCTTGATGCCAGCATCCTTAAGAGACGTAATCTCATAGCCGCTTCCTTCCATAATCATGCGGATCTCTCGCATCTTTCCCTCATTTGTGGTTGCGAATAATATTTTTTTCATGGTGTTTTTTTCCTTATTCTTTCTTACTGTTCTTTTGTGTATGCCTTTAAGCATATATTGCACTTATATTTGTCCTGCGCAGACTGCCAGCTTGTACCTTTCATGCTGATGTAGCCCTCGTTTCCACTAAGGTTTGCAATGACAGCGCCATCCTTGCTTGTGTACTCGACTGCTACAGGTCGCTCACTGCCTGGTGTACGCACGTAGACGATCACTGCATATCGATCACCATCTGATAAAAGCACTGGCTTGTCCAATTTGACTGTGTAATACCCGGCATTTGAAAAACTGCCAGATGCCGCCTTTTTCTGGAATGTCAGATCAGCCTCTCCTGTCACCTTATTTACCACATAAACTTCATAACTAGTGTCTGGTGCTGTGGCATAAAAACCAACAGCTTCAAGCACCTCTTCGCCATTTGCAGTATAAAGATTGGCAAAGTAAGCTTCCTCGTTTCCATAACCAAGCTGTCCAACCCATCCGCACTTATCTGACTGGTAAATTCGATCATAATTATCTGTATTTTCAATTTTTGTGTAGGCTGCATTATAGATGCCGACGTTGGAATCATAATAAGACACCCAGAAATATCCGCCGTCACCAAAGCCAGTTCCCCAGCTGTTCATGCAAAGCCATGCACCATTTCCCTCTGGCTGTGTACGAAAATTTGACGCGGCATAACCATCATCCCAGCCAACAATCAGCGTATCATGATTTATTTTGTTCGTTCCTATATAACAGTATGCGTTCTGTGCATTGTTATAATATGAAGATTCGCTGTTTTCACCGCTGACCTCACAGTAGATAGATGTCTGGACACTTCCATACAGATAAACAGCCCGCTTAATTGCAGATTGATCTTTTGACGGAATGATCTGAATTTCCTGCACATGCTTGACTGCCCTTAATGATGTATCAGTTTTTCCATCACCGTATGGGTCATCTTCTTCACGCACAGGTCCTTTCCATGAAAGCAGATACGCCATTGCCATAGTGTACTCACCGCCCGTATCCTGTCCCCAGGTATATCCATTATTCAGACTCATGTGATCAACTGAAAAATTCCAGCTTTCCTCTGGAAGAAGTGCTGCCTCTAGTGCACCGACTGATGCAAATGCCCAGCATGTACCAAGCTTTCCCTGATTCATAACTGGCGCATCAAGACCATACAGCCTTGGGTCAAATGCTGAAGGAAGCTTAGAGGCTTCTGGACGGATATCAGTAAATCGAATTGTATTGGCTGACGCATCCCACTCGACCTCATAGTCAAGTCCCTTCGCTACTACATCTGCACTTAAATAGTAAGATCCTCCCTGAAAAACAAGTGCATTCGTGATCTTTTCCTTTTCACCATTGATTACGATCTCTTCTTTATTTTCCTCTGCCTCTATGCTTCGGTCATTGCGGTATGCCTTCAGTGTTTTGTGATCATAGATTCCTACATTGCAAAGGAAGACATCGCGAAGCGTATCCACTGGAATCATCAGTTGTCTGTCATCTGCCATATATGGCTGTATATCATTCTTTGCCAAGCGCTTTCCATCCACGCTCAGACTGATTTCCTTTTGGTTTGTCTTTGCTGCAATCAGCTCATTCCATTCATCACAAACGCCTGCCTGCGTATAGCCGCTTCTAACTGTGCTTGTTGTCTGCCTTTGATACAGACAGACAACAGCCAACACTAACAGTGCAAGAGCTGCGGCAATATACCACTGTTTATATTTCACTCGTTCTTTGTTCCCTTCTCGGCGGCTTCGGGCCGATGTACTGATAATAGTAGGTCTTAATCATTCCGTTGTAAATTTTACGGTTCTTGTCCGCTTTCTTGCCAATTGCATTCTGTGCATCCTCATAAGATGTGATTAAATACATAGACCATGTGTCCAGCTTGGCAAAACGATCACCTATTGTACGGTACAGCTCTGGCAGATCTGCCTTCTCTTCAAGACGCTCGCCATATGGAGGATTCGTGATAATAAAGCCATACTTTCCAGGATGGGACAATGCGCTTACAGGACGCTGCTGCAAATGAATCATATAATCAACACCGGCACGCTGTGCATTCTCTCTTGCCATGCGCACAGCAGACGGATCAATATCATATCCCTGAATATCTGTCTTTACAGACAAATCTACAAGATCATTTGCCTCGTCCATAGCATCGTACCAGGTTTTCTTTGGAATCAAATTTTTCCAGCTCTCAGACAAGAAGCTTCTGTTCATACCTGGTGCCATATTCGCTGCCATCATAGCAGCTTCAATTGCAAAGGTACCGCTTCCGCAGAATGGATCAACAAGAATACGATCCTTCTTCCACGGTGTCAGCATAATCAATGCACTTGCAAGTGTCTCACTGATTGGTGCCTTTGTTGTACTCTGACGATATCCTCTCTTATGAAGACTCTCTCCTGTTGAATCAATGCCGACAGTAAACTCGTCCTTCATGGCAAATACTCGTACTGGATAAGATGCACCTGTCTCCGGAATCACCTCTGTATGGTACGCACTCTTTAAGCGCTCTACGATTGCTTTTTTCATGATGGACTGGATGTCTGATGATGAATAAAGCTTGCTCTTTACGGTGGATGCCTTTGTTACCCATACCTTGCCGTCCTTTGGAATCCACTCTTCCCATGGCAGTGCCTTTGTGCACTCAAACAGCTCGTCAAATGTGCGCGCTGTAAAGCTGCCTGCCTTTAACAGGATACGCTCTGCGCTGCGAAGAAATACATTAGCGCGGCAGAGCGCTTCCATATCTCCTACAAAGGTTACTCTTCCATCTTCTGTTTTGCTGATATCATAACCAAGATCATCGATCTCTCTTTTTAACACCGCCTCTAATCCAAAGTGACACGGTGCAATTAATTCGTATGTTTTCATTTAGCCTCCAATTTTGTGTTTTTATATTTGTAAGCCAGACGTTTTTCCTGCAGCATTTATCATACAATAGCTACATATTGCTGAAACGACGGTATGCCTGCAGCCCTCCATTTACGGAGAGCACATCATAGCCGTACTGGCTTAACTTTCTGCCTGCGAGAATACTGGTTGTACCCCACTCACAGTATAACACTAGAAGGCGGTTTCGGGGAAGTCTTTTCTTGTAATCTTCTAAAAAATCATAAGGAATATTTACGGCACCAGGGATATGACCCTGCTCATACTCTTCTTTTGTGCGAAGATCGATCAGGTAGGCACCTGATCTTCTATAATCATCAAGTGTACTTGCTGCGATTAGTCTCATGAAAAGCACCTCCGAAAATTTCTTGTCTTTTCAGACTATGCTATACTTTATTCTATGCGTATGTTACTCGGAAGGTCTATGAAGGGCAGCATAATAAGTTGCTGTTCACGGACATGGTTACGAAAAGCCCTTCGGTGATGGTTTCGTCGGCGCCCCTTGTTCCCGCAGCGCTGTTTCGGTAACGTTGACAACTCATTAATGTCTTGGTATAATTTAACAAAATTATCGGAACGGCGGTGATGACCATGAAATTTAAAATTGCAATCTGCGATGATGAGCAAAATCAAATTGACTATATGGCTTCGATTGTTGCATCGTGGAGTGCTCACGCAGGACATAATTGCGAGATACGCACGTTTGCATCTGCCGAAGCTTTTCTATTTGAATATGAAGAAGATAAGGCATTTGACATTCTTCTGCTTGATATTGAAATGGAAAATATGAACGGCATTGAACTTGCTAAGCGCATCCGCAAAGATCACAACCGTGCTGAAATCATTTTTATTACTTCGCATTTTGAGTTTGTCTGGGAAGGTTATGAAGTGGATGCGCTTCATTATCTGACGAAACCGCTCTCTGCTGAAAAACTCACGCAGGTTCTGAGCAAAGCCGCAGACAAACTTTCTGTCGAACCGCCGTCGGTGGTAATCTCTTGCGATGGTGAAACGCTCAAATTATATGAATCAGATATCCTCTATGCAGAAGCCTTTCTGCATTACATTGTCATTCACACAAAAGACAACGAGTACAAGATCAAGGAACCTATATCTGTGTTTAAAAATAAAGTAAGCGATGATTTCTATCGTATTCACCGTTCTTACCTAGTTTCGCTTAAATATATAACTCGAATTTCTCGTACATCCGTTACTATCGGAAACGCAGCCCTTCCTCTTTCCAGAGGAAAGTACGACGATATCAACCGAGCATTTATCGAGCATAATTGAGAATCGAGGAAACTTATGAGAAAGAAAACATACTTAAAGCTGGTTGACTATCAGACGGAACAATCTGAAAAACACTTAAATGAAGTGCGAAGTATCCACAAGGAAATGAGAGGTTACAAGCATGATTTTCACCATCATCTTCAAACATTAAAAGGTCAACTTGAAGCTGGAGAAATTGAGCGTGCGCTTGCTTATATCGAGCAACTTGACACGCAACTAATGCAGGTGGATACTCTGTTGAAAACTGGTAATGTATCTCTTGATGCCATTTTATCTGCAAAGATCGCACAGGCAAAGGCAGAAGCTATTACGGTTACCGTGAAAGCCAATGTGCCAGATATCCTGACAATTTCAGATTTGGAATTGAGTATTGTCATTGGGAATCTGCTTGACAATGCGATTGAATCCTGCCGTACCGTCACAGAAGAACGATTTATTCGTATTTTTATTTCTATGAAAGGAACAATGCTTTATTTTTCTATGCTCAACACAGCAGGTCCAAAGAAGAAAAAGACAGGTTCTTTGTTTGCAACCCACAAGGACGGTGTTCACGGGTTCGGTTTGCGCCGTGCCGAAGCAATCCTTGAAGAACATGGCGGCTGGGTCAAGTACAACAGTGAAGACGGTGCTTTTACTTCGGAATTTTTGGTGCCAGCCATCGAGTAATTTGCAATTCATGCACAGACAAAAGCATTTGGTGCACAAATTTATAATCGTGCAACTTCGTGTGTTAGCATAGGTGTATAGATAGGAGGTACGCGAATATGAAAAAAACTAACAGAAGTTCGCACGATGAATTAAATCTCACCAATTATTCGGCAATGAAAAACATCCTATATTGCCTGAATAATACAGTCAAATGTCATTCTCCGCTTTTGTGTTTGTGTTCTTTAAAAATACTGATTGGCACGTTAATTCCAATTTTAACAACCATTCTGCCCAAAATAGTAATCGAGATGATTACTGCAAAACAAAGCGTATATAAATTGGCATCTGCCATTCTCAGCTTTATGGGCAGCCTTGCCATTCTATCTGGTGCTGACAAATTTCTGACTAAGTTGATTTATCATCAGAAATTCAGAATGAACACATTTTATCTCAAACATGCGGCACTGAAAGGATTGACAACTGACTATATCAACCAAGAAAATGGAATTTTTCGGAAGCTTCAAACAGAAAGTTTTGAGTGCTGTAACGGAAATTACTCTCCGCTTTCCAATATATATGAAATTTTGATAAAACTCTGTACCAGTTTTTTGGGATTATTTGTTTTTGGTTCTATGCTCATTCAGGTTCACTTGGGAATCATTATTTTTCTAATTATAATAACTGTAATCAGCTATTATTTAAATCAAAAAATCATTGCATGGACAGCTGCAAATAATAAGGAGCGGATTGGTTATCAGCAGCGACTCCACTATATTAACGATATTTCTGGTGATATTCGTTCTGCAAAAGATATTCGTCTATACAAAATAGCTGTATGGTTTTCCGATATTTACAACACCAATATGAAAGGAATTGCCGACTGGTACAAACGATTTACACGCAAACTTTTGGGTATTGCAGTATATGACAGTAGCTTAGCTTTCCTTCGTGAAAGTATTGTTTATTTCTATCTACTCTATCTTATCTGGAATGGTCAAATAACGGTTGCAGAATTTGTCATGTATTTAAGTGTTGTTACTAACTTCTCGTCATGGCTTGGCAATATTTTTTCAGATTTATCCTCGCTTAACCAGATAAATTTGAAAATCAATTATTTTCGTTCCTACCTTGAATACCCAGAAACATTTAATCGAAACAATGGCGTAACAAATTCGGTGGACGATTGTCCAAAAGAAATTGAACTCAAAAATGTGAGTTACCGATACGAGGGTGCAAATCACAATACATTACAAAATATCAACCTGAAAATAAATCCCGGTGAACATATCGCAATCGTGGGATTAAATGGTGCAGGCAAAACGACACTTGTTAAGCTGCTATGCGGTTTGATTGATCCGACAGAAGGACAAATATTCTATGATGGCATTGATATCCGCAAATACAATCGCACCGCATTTTATAGACTCTTTTCTGCTGTATTTCAACAATTCAGTATTCTGCCTGTGACCATTGCGGAAATTGTTTCCGAAACTACGCCAGAAAATATTGATTATAATAAAGTGAAACGCTGCTTAATTGTCGCAGGGTTATGGAATAAAATCGAGCAACTGACCAATGGTGTAAACAGTCAATTTGGAAAAACAATATACGACGATGGTGTCGAATTTTCCGGCGGCGAAATTCAGAAATTGTTGCTCGCGCGTGCAATGTACAAAAATGCTCCTGTTATGCTTCTTGATGAACCTACAGCTGCCCTTGATCCCATTGCAGAAAGCACATTATATGGAAATTACAATCAAATAAGTTTTCAAAAAACGACTGTATTTGTTTCGCACCGACTGGCAAGCACAAGCTTTTGTGACCGCATCATCCTGATTGAAAACGGAAAAATCTGTGAGGAAGGCAGTCATAATGAACTGCTTAAGCAGAACGGAACGTATCGTATGCTTTTTGAGACACAAGCAAAATATTACAAAAATAATCTCGATAAAACGGAGGTGGCAGAATGAGCAAAATTGCGCTTACCAAAAGAGTTTCTATCACCATGCGCGGATTTTCAATCTTAAAGCAGTACTGTCCTGGGCTTGCACAGGGAAAGGCTGCGTATGAATTGATCAATTCCATCCAGCCCTTCATTTCCGTTTGGTTTACTGCTCAGATTGTAAACGAAATTTCATCACAAAGAAGATTCAATACAATTTTGCTTTTTATTCTAGGTGCAGTGTTACTCAACTTTATCTGTTCTCTCCTTAAAAACATACTCAATCACGTCTGCAACGAAAAAGAGGCACAAATGTGGAACTGGTTTGAAAAAATATTCTCAGACAAGCAGATGTCTCTTGATTTCGTTGATCTGGAAAATGCCGCAATCCAGCATCAACGACAGGAAGCACAAGAAAACCTCTACATGTTCGGTAACGGTCTGGCACAGCTCTTTTGGGGGATATCCGCACTTGTACGAACACTCGTATATATCGTACTCTCTCTTGCAATGACAATCTCTTTGTTTCTTTCTTCATCTGGAAACCGATTTATTGATCATCCTATCTGGATACTCATTATCCTAGTTTGTATTGCGATTGGTGGTTTGAGCAAGTCCAAAGCTACTATCAGCGAAAACGATATCTTCATGGAGTATTGCAAAAACACAGTTTGGTTTAATCGCGTCTTTCTGTTTTTTGGCAAAGAACTGTATATGAATCCAGAAAAAGCCAAAGACGTTCGCATATACAGTCAAAACACGGTTGCTGAAAAAATGCTGGATAAACTCATCTCGCACGAAAAAGAGAACCAATCTGATATCGTCAAAATGGCTCTCTATCCTGCTATTGCTCAAATCATCATTGTTTTTGCAAATGCAGTTTGTTATCTGTTTGTGGCATCAAAAGCCTTGTTTGGTGCTTTTGGCGTCGGCAATATTGTACAATATGTTGCTGTTTTATCAAGACTCGGAGAAGGCTTACAGGAATTGATGTATCTCTTATCCGATAATGAAGTATATTGTACCCACCTACAAAACCTGTTTGCGTATCTGGATTTGCCAAATCATATGTATCAAGGTTCGTTAACTGTTGAAAAAAGAGATGACAACGAATACTATGTGGAATTTAAAAATGTTTCGTTTCAGTATCCAAATGCAGATTCCTATGCGCTTAAGCATGTGAATTTAAAATTTAAAGTTGGTGAAAAATTGGCTGTTGTTGGAATGAATGGATCTGGCAAGACCACGTTTATTAAGCTGATGTGCCGCTTATATGATCCAACCGAAGGAGAAATACTGCTCAACGGTGTGAACATCAAGAAATATGACTACAACGAATACACTTCCATTTTTTCGGTCGTTTTTCAGGATTTTCGTCTTTTTTCCTTCTCTCTTGGGCAAAATGTCTCTGCCAGTGCTTCTTATGATGAAGATAAAGTGATCGAATGTTTGAAGAAGGCCGGATTTGCCGAACGTCTCAACTCATTACCAAATAAGTTAAATACGTTTCTTTACAAAGATATTGATGCTGATGGCGTAGAGATATCCGGCGGAGAAGCACAAAAGCTTGCTCTTGCCCGTGCTCTCTACAAAAATGCACCGTTCATCATCCTTGACGAACCGACTGCTGCACTCGATCCAATTTCAGAATACGAAGTCTATAGTAAATTTAATGAAATCGCAGGAACCAAAACCGCTATCTATATCAGTCACCGTCTTGCATCATGCCGCTTCTGCGACAAAATTGCTGTATTTCATGAAGGAGAAATCATTCAACTCGGAAGTCATGAAGAACTCCTTGCCGACAGCAACGGAAAATATTATGAACTGTGGAATGCACAGGCGCAATATTATACAACGTAAAATTTCAAAAATGCCGCTTGCACAGATCTTTTTTGTCGGTGCAGGCGGCATTTCTTCTATTCCTGCATTTGCCAATATAGATAATCATCCCATGCTCTGTCACTCCATAGTTTCTTCATCACTCTACCTCAATCAACTCATGTTCTTGTGCTTTTCCCGCCTCAAACTGTGCAATACTTCGATCAATCATTGCAAGATATTCTGCATTTTTCGCAGCTTTTACCAATTGATTGTATTGCTCCAAGCTCATCAGTACAACATTTTTCTCCACTTTACGGGTTACACTGACTTAACCCAGCGGCAAGCCACTGGGGTTCCATTGACGGAGTTCTAGTGTCTGCGTACATCGCAAGGACTTTGGCAGACACATCTGTTCCGGAGCAACAAAACTCGCTAACAAGCAGTCCTACGACCACATTTGTGTCGATTCGATGGAACTGAATCTTCACATTCGCGTTCTCTGGGCCACAAGATCTCCCAGATGGATACTAAGTCAAATACCCGGGGCTATGAAATTAAACGGTACGAATACCGGAATTCATAATCTTTTTTCTTGAATGAATGATTTCTTCAATCATGTTCTTTTCTTTTTGATACAT
>NZ_JAJEQN010000050.1:0-23584 GCF_020687335.1 Anthropogastromicrobium aceti | reverse complement strand
TTGAGAACGATTTGAATAACCATACTTTTTAATAACAGTACGTATTCCGCCTTCACCATTCAGATAGGCAGTAACGAATGCCTTCTTTTGTTCAAAACTATATTTAATCATAAAAGTCAACCTCCCAAGTGTTAGATTTTTGGTCTAACTCTTGGGGGTCGGCTCAATATGTAAGGCATAGCCATAGGCTGTGAATAGGAAGCTGTCACTTGGGTATTCGTCTACTGTGCAGAGCTTGTCCATTTCTTGCTGCGATAAGGCGCTGAACTCGATTTCCCGGTTCCGCTGGCGGCCCAAATCCCGCAGGTGGGTTCTGGCCTCGTTGCGGAGAACGGTTTTGCAGAAAGCGTCAAAACGGCAGCGTTCTCCATAACCATCAGGAGTGTACTTCATCTTCTCACCCCCGATCTGCGGGAGAGTGAGAGGCCGGGGCCGGTTGCGTCGCCCCCTGTTGGATACAGGCTTTTTTTAAGAAGTTATGCTTTGGAAAAACAGGGTATATCAACATGGCGGCTTTATGGGCGTGTCAAAAGGGCTGCTGTACGACGGCTTTTTTTCTTTGCCGTCGCCCGGCAGTTGAAACAATACTGTTTATTTGATTTCCAATGAAATGGTTAGTGTATCATTTTCAATTTTAGCGAACACATTGCCGCCGAGCTTGTCAGTTAATAGTTTTACCACAGCAAGCCCCACTCCTGTACCGCTATTATGCCTTGATTTGTCCCCGGTATAAAATCTTTCAAATAGTCGGTTTGGTTCTATTTCCACCTTACTATCAATGGGATTTTCAATGATAAAAATAGCACTCTTTTCTTTGCCTTGCTTCAAATCAATTTTAATCGAGCCAGAGGAATATCGAATAGCATTTATAATAAGATTTTGAAAAATACGTTCTACCATACCATAATCCGAATGGAGATAAACGGAATAATCTGGCAGACCAATTACAGGAGATATGCCTTTTGCTTCCAATGCTGGGGCGTTCTCTGTGATAAGATTTATCAGCAAATTTGTTAAGTTGAAATCTTCACGCACAGGAGTTACTTCTTTTGCGTCTATTACAGAAAGATCGTAAAATGTTTGTATCAGCTCTTTCATTCTTTCTGCTTTATTAAAAATGGTTTCTATACGCTGTTTTTGACCTGCTGATAAATTCTCCTTTTTTAATAATTGTAAATGGCCAAGTATTACCGTCAGAGGGGTACGCAAGTCATGTGAAATATTAACAATGGACTCTTTCAAATACATTTCGTGCCGTAATGTGCTTGCAATGGACTGTCTTTGCTTTTCATTATACTGGTTTAATACTGCGGCCAGTTGTTCTATATCTTTATCAACAAGAGAGATGTTCAGCATCTTTTCCGATTTTCCAGTTGTAAGATCGGTCATTTGTTTCGATAGGTTACGGATTTGTCTTTTGATTTGCACATATTTGAGAAGCACTACTATCAAGACTGCGATAACTAAAATTAACAATAGCTTTATTCCAGACACCTCCCTCCTTGTTATTTGAGTTCACATTTGCGAAAGCTAATCCATGAAAAGGTTATCAAAGCAACTATCCAAACAACGCCAACTAAAATGGCCCATGGCAAAAAATAGGTCACAGAAAAAACCGCTTCCCGTATCTGATAGGTTGCCAAAAATGCAACAGGAAGATCGAACATCATTCCATACCCAAGATAAAGGCTAAGAACAAAAGTGACTAAAGCGGTAACAGCTATTGCTCTTGCAGAGCTTCTTAACCAAAAAACAATCCAGATTGCAATAAGAAAAGTCGCACTGTTCAAAAGCAGAGAATATAAAATCGCCTTACTGACCTTATAACAAAGGTTGCCTGCTTCGGTAATACCAAAGCGGACACTTTCTCTTATACAACCAGCCACAGGATAAACAAGAGCCATGATATTAAATGCAATTAAGTATGAGATTACTTTAGCAAAGAAAATGGTTTTTCTCGAATGTCCTGCATTGACCTCAAGATCAATCGTCCGACTGGAAAATTCCTGTCCTAAAATCAGAGCTAAAATACTGGATATAATAATCAGGAGAAAGGTTGAATCGTAAACCATTCCATTAAAAATATCTGCGAGGGATGTAGCAGCCCCACCCATAGGCCCCATAGCTTCCGGGACATAAGTATCTGCGGTAAAAAAACCAATCAAAAATATCCCTATTAAACCGCACCAATAAAAGATATTATGTGATAATTGATATTTTTCCATTTTCAGTAAGTTGTTCATTCCCACACCTCCTTGTTATTTCAAATCCGAGCGTCGGAACCACAGATAAGTACCTAAGCATAATGCCAGTACCCATAAAAAATCTGAAAACATGAATTGCCCGCCGGATATGTTGGATTGTTGCAATGCCATAAGCCGAAGCTGGCCCATAGGCAATATTTGTGAGATAAGCTGCGCTTGATCTCCATTCATCAAAAAGACCATTAAGAAAAAGAGTACCATCGGCACAGCCATACTCTTTCCTATATCACGGAAAATGAAGGCAAAGAAAAAAGGTAATAGGCACATTGCAAATTGCGAAGCAATCACCATTACAACTATGCCGATGCTTGCCAATGCTCCTTTAGTGACAAACGTACCAATTATGCTATGTAACAACAGTGGAAAAGACAGGATAACCATGCAGGCGATTTGATGAACTACCAGCTTCGCAAATAGTATCTTTCCGCGTCGATGTCCGGCATTGATATATGATTGTAATGTTCTTCTGCCAAAATCATTTCCAACAAACAGGGCAGAAAAGATGATTGTGAGGAAATATAGGATTGGCATATTGTATATCGAAGCAAAGAAAAGGTTGGATGTTTCCCCAACGCTATCCAGTAACAACACACTACTTAAAAGGAGATTAAACAATCCTATCCCCCAAAAATACCAGCTATGGAACAGCTTATAAAATTCAGCTTTTAGGAGATTTGACATTTCCTGTCCCTCCTATTTTGCTTAAAAAGTAATCTTCTAATGTATCACCGGCCACAGAAAGACCTGTAACGAGAATATGTGCATCTGACAAAGCAGCAGCCACTTTTTCCATATCATCGAGATAATCATATAGGCGAATCATGCCATCTGGCATCAGCTTAAAACTATCTGTGTGTAGCGTTTCTTCCAAAACGATCAGAGCTTTTTGTGGATCAGTTGCCTTTATTGCGATATGCCGTTTGCAACGATCATTTAGTTCTCGATCTGATATTTCTTCGATAATTTTGCCTTTGTCTATTAAAACAAACTCTGATGCTGTCTGATACAGTTCCTCTAAGATATGGCTGGATACCAATATCGTCATTCCGTATTCCTTATTCAAGGACTTTAGCAAATTACGAATTTCCACAATTCCAGCAGGATCAAGCCCATTGATCGGTTCATCCAAAATAAGAAATTCTGGTGTATTTAATAGTGCGATTGCAATACCCAATCGCTGTCGCATCCCCAGCGAAAAATTACGGACAGCTTTTTTCCCGGTATCTTTCAGACCTACCATGTCTAAAGTTTTTTGGATAACTGCTTTGTCAGGGATACCACGTTGGATACGCTGTATCTCCATATTTTGATAAGCGGTCATTGTCGGAAAAAGCGCAGGTGTTTCGATCATGCAACCGATCCGCTTTCTCTGTTCCTGCAATTCCTTTTCGACGGTTTTCCCCCACAACGATAAGGTGCCGCTTGTCGGAAACGCTAATCCTGTAACCAATCTCAAAAAGGTGGTCTTTCCTGCTCCATTTTGGCCTATGAAGCCATAAATTTTCCCTTTTTCAATTTTCAAATCAATATGATCTAAGGCAATTGTGTGCCGGTATTCTTTTGTTAAGTCATGTGCTTCCAAAATAACAGAACTCATGTTGTCATCCTCCTTTACATTTTAGTGTAATGGGAAATCATAAAGAATTTCTTAATTTCTATTTGGAAACCATAAAAAAAGCATAAAGCCAAGAGCTTACCCCTCGGCTTTATGCAAACGGTATCCAATGCCCCACACAGTATCTATAAACTCTTTATCCGGGCAAATGGCTTTCATCTTGTTTCGCAAGTTGCTAATATGGACATTCAAGGTGTTGTCCTCGCTGATATACTCTGTATTCCAAACACTTTGAAACAAATTCGCCTTTGAGAAGATCTTGTCCGGGTATTTCATAAGCAATTCCAGTATAGCAAATTCTTTCGCAGTTAAAGGTAACTCCGCCCCTTGTAGCATAGCTCTGTTACCGTCTAAATCTAAAACCAAATCATTGCACTTCAAAGATGACGGCGTGCTGTTTTGAAATTGAATCCGGCGTAAGTTGCTTTCAATTCTGGCGAGAACTTCTTCCATATCGAAAGGTTTTGTAATGTAATCATCCGCACCAAGCCGCAACAAATCAATCTTGTTCTGTGTTGTTTCCTTTGCTGAAATTACTATGACAGGAACCGTTGAGAATTTACGAATATCCGCAAGTATAGTATCACCACTCCGATAAGGCAGCATTATATCAAGCAGAATAAGATCAATCTGATGTTCTTGTATGCAGTCTAACACATGAAGCCCATCATACTGACAAAGCACCTCATATCCATTTCCCTGTAAAAAATCAGCCAGCAATTTGCTGATCTCTAAATCATCCTCAACAATCAAAATTTTCATATTGTTCTATGTTCACCTGCCTTATGTCAGTATTGCACTACACTTTTTATCTCTAATAGATTTAATTATATTTCTTTTCAGGAGAGAATACAAGGCGTAAAATATGAATTATTAGATGTTAGAAGAACACATTTCTATTGCTGGGTACACTGGAAATATGAAACCAAAAGCCAGCAAAAGCCCCTCCTGTCTACGCATTTAGGGGGCAAAAAGCCCACGGAAATCAAGGCTTTTCGGCGGTGGTCAATGGGGTGGCAGAATGATTTATCAAATACCCGCCGGAACGGGCTTTGAAATGCGTAGGAAAATCTTTCCGGCGCTGGTTTTCCCGCCGGTTCTGTGGTATGCTGGAATAAGACAAAAAACGACAGGAGTTGACACGATGGCCGAACAGGAAATGTTACTGGACACAGCTACCATCAGGGCCGCCGTCGCCGGCGAGAAATGGGCCAAAGAAAAGGTGATCGAACACTACACCCCCATGATCGACGAGCTGGCCGTTAATGAGGATATGAAGCAGCACTTGATTATGAAGCTGCTGGAAGAACTGCCAAACTTCCCGATGGGGCAGGCATAAGAAACAAAGCGCCGGACGCAGAGGCATACAACCCCCGCGCCCGGCGCTTTGCATTGTAAGAAAAGAGTAGCGCAGCACGGTCAACTATGACCGTCTGCGCTATTCCTGTTGTTTCAGCTTCATATCCCTGCGGATCGTGTCTTTGGCTGCTTTGAATAGATCGGTAAGTATGCGTATCTCGTAGTCGTCGCAATCCTCCAAAAGCATTTGAACCTCATGGGAGAAAACTTCCTTGGAGTGGATCACGCTGTCGCACAGAAATTCATCCACCGAAACAGACAGGACGTTTGCCAGCGCAACCGCCATCGGCAAGCTCAACTTGGAATGGCCGTTTTCAATGTTGCTCAAATTGTAAGAGTACCTGGCACTGCGTCTTACATAATTAAATATTATGATTTTTGGGGACACATATTAAACCAGCAGGGACACTTTAAAAGCCAACGTTCCTGTCACCATGGCTTCTAGAAGCGACAGCAACTTCATAGCCTGCATCAATCATATGTTTTTTCAATATATCCTGAATGTCAATATCATCTTCGACAATTAAAATCTTCTGCATTGTTCCACCTCCAATTTATAAAATAACATAGTTTTTTGAATTTCTGATGAAGTGCATTATTTCCCTTATGTTTAAGAAACGTCCATCCAACAACAAGAGTTTTTTTGTATCTTGTTTTTACAGAGTATATTATAAATTTTTTACTCGATCAATGAGCCATGTTTCTGTAAAGCAAATCGCCACTATAGAAAAGGGGAAAATGCTTTATTCCAGCTGTCCGCCAGAAATGCGTGACACCCTGTTGCATCACACCCAAGAAACGGTGAAAGAACTGACAGAGTTGTCCAAAGAATTTGAAACAAATTGAGCCAGTGAGTGAAATTTAACGATTCTCTCACTGGTTCTTTTCATTTTCAGAGAAAAGAGGCAAGCAATACGAGTCTTCAGTAAAGAACAATTTTTGTAATGCTGTCCAGTATTCTTGAATAATATGCAAAAATCAGCTTGTAAGATGCAAAAAGATCTATTGATAGATTCCAAGAATGCTTACATTTTTTACATCAATATATCAATCCGATTGCCATTAGCATTTACTCTGAACTTTCCTGAATTAAAAAAAATCTTGCTTCTTCCCACATTCTCCACAGTGATGATATACTTTTATCGAATGTAAACTCATTAAATTTCTTCATCCATCTTGGAAGTTATTTTTACAATTCTTTGTATATTCTTGCTCCGTTGTTTGTAGACCGATGCGATGCTTTATTCTTTCGATCTCTTAATCCATTTATCCGAATGTCATCAAGTTCTTCTTTTGTTAAGCATCCAGACTGATATAACCTCAGATACTCTTTTGAAATATCCGAATTAAAAATTAGTACATCATCAGAGCCTATGGTAACATCTACACCCCTATGATAAAGTTGTGCTATCGGATGATGTGCCATATCAGATACGCGACCCAAAAGTACATTACTTGAAGGTGTAATATTCAATCGAATATTATTTTCAATCAGATACTCTATGACATTTTCATCTTGTACAGCCGCTATTCCATGTTGCACTTCATTAAGGTGAAGAAGTTCAACTGCAGTAATTATATCCTTCGCAGTACCCCATTCGCCCACATGAGCTTTTAACACAAGTCCGTTTTCAGCAGCTTTATCATAAATTGGGATGAAATTCGCTATCGACTGTGCCAATTCATCTCCATAAAGATCAATCGAATAAAATTCCTTATGTCCCCAAAAATGAGATAAACAATTCATCAAATAGTCAACCGAACAATGTCTTGATAATCCAATTTGTAAACGTAATTCGATCTCAGGAGCTATCCTAGCATTTGCTTCCTGAAAACAAAAAATCATTTTTTCAATGTCATTATCAAAAAACTCGCCAAGGCCCCATACATCTTCTCCTATTTCCAACACTGTTACTCCGTCGAATTTTGCTTGTGCAAATGTTGCCTCAATTAATAATTTTCTTCCTTCCGGGCTATTAAAATGATTTCCAATATATTTACTGCTCCATGAATCCATTTCACCCATAGATTTCAACGGAGTTGTTATGGATTTGATTTTATATCCAGTCTTATTGAATATATACTCTCTACTACCACCAAGCACAAAATGGTTATGCAAATCCGCTTTGGGGAACTTTCTTATTTTTTCTAAATCCTGACTATTAAGTGCTTCTATAAAGGTCATAGCAATTTTCCTCCCAAAAAGAAGGTACTCGCATATTTAGACATAAATTTTTTCCTTCTTTTCTGCTATTTTTAAGATATACATTAAAAAAGGAATTTGCAACCTCATCTTTAGTTATAAATAAACACGTACCTTGACTTCTCTCAAATACTTTTGTGAAGACGCTCCTGATTATCACATCATTGTCGCAGGAAGCTTGCTTGGTGTTGCCATTAACAGAGCACAATTTTCTTCTAGTCTCTTCATTCTATCGTTTTTTCGCATATCTGTCTAGCGTTTATCCTGTGAAATACAAAAATCGGCGGTAAGATGCAAATGCCTATGTATCACATAATGCTTCCCACAAGTGTTGATACGGCGCCTATCAGTGCATTTAAAAACATAATTGCTCTGGCTTTTTTGTTTGTAACCAAAAAGTTTATGCTTTCTGTAATGACTTCTTTTAATTTCTGGCTTATGGAATATTGTGAATGCTCATTATCATCAACTGAAATCTCTTTCAAGCCGAATGCAAAGCCCATCGCAATTAGTCCAAAGAAAATATCAATTTCATAGGCTCTTTTATATCCCAACCACAAGGTCAAGCCTGCGCATAGCGTAGCCAATGAACTGGTGATTCGATACAACATCATCTCAGTTGATGCAAATTTATTGTAATCATTCTCGCTATTCACTGACTTTAAACTATCATATGCCAAGGCCTCGCGTGTTCCTGATTCGATGTCGTAAGAGTGCCTGGTACTCTTACTCTTAGTCCTGCTTCTTTTCATTACAAATCACCTTGCTGTCTACGCTTAGCACAACTCAAGACTTTTTACTTATTTCTTGTCCTTGCTAATATAGCCAACAACCGCTATAATAAATCCTATTAGAATCAATGCAATTGCAATCCACATAAGAACATACATTGATTTCATAAAACCACACCACATAAATAAAAAAATTGCCAAAAGCATTAAACTATTTCCAAACATAATATTTTTCATAATGATACCTCCACAAATTCCAATTTCTTACTCCCATAATATCACACTTTTCCCTCAATTACATCTATCTATTTCCATTACATCACATTTTTCTGCGCAAAAAAGAACCTAGAAGGATAATCCTTCCAGGTTCTTGTGAGGGGCGGACACTTTTTTTACCTGAATTAAGCAATTCTAAGGCTGCGTCTATACTCCATCGGACTCAAACCCCCTAATGACAGTTTGATTCTTTTATCTCTACACCATTGCATATATCGTTTTACAATTCCGATGAATTCCATATTTTTCAGCTATACCTGTTCATTTCTTCCTCCTAACATCTTTCGACATTAGGTCCAAAAATTGTCCGCACCCCAGTTTCCCAAAATTGTAAGAGTACCTGGCACTGCGTCTTATATCATGATTTCTGCCTCTCGCATCATCTCTCCAAAACTCTGGAAGAGTCGTCTCATTATTATTGATAAACCGCAAATACGATGGATGATCTTTTTTCATAATCATCTCATGTATCTTTTCATGTTGGTTCATTTCTGATAAGGCTCGAAGAATATAAACAAGACCAATCTCACCACATTTTAGATGCGAATCGGTACACAAAGCAAGTAGTTCTGCCTGAACCGATTTTACGCACTCTTTTGGAACCATCCCAAAACATAGTGGAAGAGCCTGATTCGCCTGTGTTATTTCTCCATTATCATATGAGCGATAATATGCCCGACCATTTTCTTTTATAAGTAGAGTTTGATTATATGCCTTCTTAACCATTTGGGCCTGATTTAAAAATTCTTTCTCATCTTCTTTTTTGAGAAGCTTTGAAATTTCAGCCATTACCATCAAATCGTGATAGTAAAATGCAGTCTCTAAATTTTCTCGACTGCGCCCTTTATTTTGTTCAATTCCCCAATCACCTAAACCACAGCAAATAAATCGCACTTGGCCATTTTTGTGATACAAACGGTTATAATCTCTATATTGTTCCGTTAAGTATTTGATATATTTTTTTGCACTTACATAATTCTCTTCCAATATTTTGCGGTTATTATAAAATTTATACTGTTCATACGCAGCCAATATGATAGAACTTCCCCATGGAATAATATCCCAAAAGCTTCCCTCACCGCAGTCATAAATAAATTTTGCATATCTCGGTGCTATAGAAGGAACCAATCCACTCTTATATTCATGTCTGAAATTTCCTGTGTCAAAGTCCATTTCAGATTCTTGATACTGCGAGTCCCGCATATCCATTGCAATTTTTGACCACAACGTATCCACATTTTTATTATACATTACCGCTTTTGCCATCAAATGATCTGGTTCCAACCATCCTAATTTTTCAATCGTTGGACAGTCTGTGTGCAAATGATTCAAATTACTTTCTATTGCTTTCAAAATTAGATGGTAGATCTTATTATAATTCTCATCTGAGCAATGAAACTTTCCAGTGTCCTCTGCTGATGATGTCGTAAAGAAGGATTTAAATTCAAGAATCTGCTCAAATGTAGCCCCCTCTATTTTATACCATCGTGCGCCATTTACGGAAAACTTTTGTTCAAATACATCCTCTCCACCACTCAACGTCAAAATTGAATACGTATCAACCGTCTGTTCTATGTCTCCATTCGCTTTTAATTTTTCTGCCGGTATTACTCGAACTCTCTGACCTCTCTCTCCTCTGATTTTTATAAAAAACTGGGATGACATATTCTGTCCAAAATCAAAAATCATCCGAGTATGGTCTACTTGTTGTGGTTCATAGCAGTACTTATGAATCATTGGTGGATAAGTAAATGGGATTATCTCACCTTTTGGTGCCTTTTTTTGTAACATCTGTGCTGGTTTCCACTCATAAGAAATGGTATAATCCATATCCTCACTACCATAAATATCTGCTAAAACCGTTTTTGAACGACATACCTCCCAACTGTCATCGGTCACAATATAGTTATCTGCTATTTTCAACTGTGCAATTACAAGCAAACAAGTTCCGAAAGGCTCATATCCCTTGTCAATTGTATAAAAATAACGCTTTCCATCATCGTCATCACCAATATACCAACCATTTGCAGCTTCTATTGTTATTTCATTTTCGCCCTCTATCAAATGTTCTGTTATTTCATAAGTATTATAACAAACATGATCCTGATAATCCGTCTGCGCTCCTTCATATACAGCACTGCTTATCTTCTCCCCGTTTAAACGAACCTCAAATTGCCCAGTAACAGCGATGGAAAGTATTGCCTCGTTCTTTTTTCCGCTATAGATAAATTTTTTTCGAACCATCATTGGCTTTTTTGTGTTATTTCCAATCCAAAATCCCTTCCATGATTTCACACCAGTGATAAAGGAAAAATACTCAGAGCTTTCCACTTTGTCTTCCTCATCCCACGCTGAAATTCGATAGTGATATTTCGTCTGTTCCTGTAAAGGAAGAGAAATTGCAATATTATTCTGTTCAGCAGATATCACTTTTCCTGTCGAATATAATTGCTCCTTATCTTTATAAATATTAATCTGGTACGCAGTCTGGCTATGTGATCCATAGTCATATTTCCAATAAAATAGCAAATTCTCTCATACACCAGTCTGTGTATAGTAGTCTTGTATTCCTGCTTTTACAATTTTCATTTCTAATTCCCTCAAAATTTTATATTTTTAGGTCTGCCCATCAACTGTGCAGACTTTTTAACTGTTACCATTCTTCTATATATTCTTTTCCTTCATACCAGTCAATCATATTTAATACTAGCATATTCCAATGAAATAAAATTTACTTTTTTATTGTATTCCTCGATCTCCCATTTTGTCAAGGTTTCAACCAGTGAGGAGAGTGAAAAGTGATTTTTATCTTGATGTAAGAACGCCAGATACTCTTACTTCACTAAAAAATAGAGCATATCGATTTCTCGACACACTCTATTTTGTCATCTTTTAATTATAAGGATTCGTTTTATTTATTCTGCGAGATTCTCACTGCAAAACAGTTCAACGCAATCACTGATTACGTCCTCAGATGCATCTGTCTTAATTCCTGATGCCATCCAGTAGGCATAATCTCCATCATAGAAAGAATTGATCTTGTACTCGGTATATCCGTAGCGAAACTCAATATGATAGGTCGTATCTGGAGTATCTGCTGCAAATGCAAAATAAGTAAAATCACCAGAGTTCTCGTCATCGCTCTTATAAATTGCAAAGCTTCCATCCTCTGCATCGCCAACATAAGTATAGGTGTGAGAAAATACCTCCTCACCGTCTGCATCTGTTCCAGTAATCGTGTTTCCTTCTACTGTAAACTGTGCAACTCCATGCAAAAAATAACAGTCAAATGCCGTGTCGTCTGGATTCTCTGCATAGGTATCCACTGCCTCTGCTCCATAAATCAATGCAGTCGTGCTGCCCTTTAACATATCAGAATACAACTGCGCATTCTCCTCATCACCATACTGAGCACAAAAGCCAAGCCACAAATCATCATACTTTGCATCTGCGATCACTGGGAATAACTCCTCATAGGTTCCCTCTAGATTAGCAAGGACATCTCCAACCCCCTCACTCTCGCTCTCTTCTGTAGATGATGCCTCGGATGTCTCTTCTACTGTCTCTTCTGCAGCTGATGATGTTCCTTCTGATGCAAATGCTGGAACAGCACTTAAAACCATAGCTGCTGCAAGTGGCATAACAAACATTTTTCTTCTCATATCTTTTTTCCTCTTTTCTTTTTAAATTTATATTATGTTAGTTGTAACTAACTAATGCATATTTTATCTAGTACCGATTCAAATCTCAATGACCAAACAGACTATTTTCTATCCATTTGGACATTCTTTTTATATTCTGTCGGTGTCATTTTGTATTCAGAGCAAAAAGCAGATGTGAATTTATTCGGATTAATATATCCAATTTTTGCAGCTATCTCAGCTACCGACAATTGCCCTTCCCTTAACATTTTCTCTGCAATTTGCAGCCGATAGGTACGGCAATAAGTATAGATCGGAACACCATACATTTCCTTAAAACATTTTTTCATTGCAGTCGGCGATATCTCAAATCGCTCTGCTAACTCCTCAATCGTATAATGTTCTGTGATATGTTCTACTACAAAGTCGTGAATCTTTAAAACGCAATCTCTTTGTGCTTTTGAAAAATAAATATAATCTTTCTTGCCAGCATCAAAATTCAGTTCTGTCAATATTAGCAAAAGTTCCAGCAGCTTTATTTTAATATAGCTAGGCTTTAAATGATCTTGTACCGTGTACAATTCTGAACATATATGCTGAATCGTTTCATTTGCACGCACCATATAAAAATCCTGTTTTTCTGAAAATGCGAAAATTCGATTTAGATCAATCGAAAGAAGTGATAAAATCTGCTTCATCTCTTCTGTAATTTCTGCAAAATCAATCGTAACTGTTATTCCATGATAATGAGAGGTTGGAAAAGATGATGTGTGTGATTTTCCCTGCAAAGAACAAATGGATAAATCACCAGCTGTCATGTAACAATAACTATATTCTCCAAAAGTACATTCAGACCGCCCCTCTCTGCAATAATTAATTTCAAGAAAGTTCGTCCGAGGATTTTGCGTTTTGTTGCAATACTTCATATGCATATCATTATAGACTAGTTCCATACCTGGAAATACCGAATAGGCAGCAATGTCTCCCGTACCACTTTCATTTTCAAGATGAAATGTTGAACATAGTGAACCTTCATTTTTTTCTTTAACAGAAGGTCCATACAAATCAACACTTTTCAATTTGCCTCTAGGCTTGGATGATGCAAAAAGTATCGTTTCAGCCGTTTTATATGGATTTTGTAACACGTTTATTTCCTTTCCAACATTTTATGCAAATTCTTGCTCTGTTCGCATTCTAGGTGCTCTTTTTAAGTTAGTGAGTTGCTGCTAAGCCAGACATGATATCACTTATGCCTGCGACCACCACGCTTTTTGTAGTCCTCATCAATGCGCTTTTTCCAATCTGCACTTAGCGATGCACTGCAACGGACGGAGCTGATTGCTGCACTAACCACATCATAGTTCAGCGCAGTTCCTTCACTGTCACATTGATAGTTGACCGCACGATCTGCGCCAATTCCAAGCTGACCTGCTGTTTGAACCGCATCAATATTGGCACCCAAAAACAAAAACTCCCAATTGTATTTTGTTTTCTGCCGTTCAATCATCTGCTTCACTTTTTCGTATGTGTAACGACGACTCGCATTTTCCATACCATCCGTTGTGATCACAAACATTGTGTGCTCTCGAACATCCTCCGGTCTTGCATATTTATGGACATTTCCAATGTGATGGACTGCTCCACCAATCGCATCCAACAATGCCGTACAGCCACGAACTGTGTAATCTCGGTCAGTCATTGGTTGAATGTCCTTTGCATTTACACGATCATGCAAAACCTCACTCACATTGTCAAACAGTACCGTAGAAATTAATGCCTCTCCCTCTGCTTTTTTCTGCTTCTCAATCATAGAATTAAATCCACCGATGGTGTCGCGTTCTAGCCCACTCATGGAGCCACTGCGATCCAAAATAAAAACGATTTCTGTTAAATTCTTCCTCATGTGCTTGTCCTCCCAAAATATCTCGCCCTGCCGAGTTCGCTGTTACGGTATTCATTACTCACGCCAAATAGCTGCTTGTTTTCATACCTTACAGCCATACTATAGCAGTTTTATTTTGAAGAGTGGTCGCATGGAAAGCGACATTTTGTTTTCACGCCCCAATCAGGCTCTGGTCAAAGGCAAATAACGCTTCGTTGATTTCATACACATTATAGTTTCCTCGCTTTACAAAAAATTCTATGATAATGTCAAATTTATTTGAATGTGATAATGAGAATCCTGCCTTGACAAGCATCTCCTGCATCTGGTCAAGTGGCAGTTCCAAAGCCAAAGCAAATGCCAGCACAGTCGGCTTAGACGGCTTATAATATTTGTCTGAGCGGATTTTAGAAAAGAGCTTTCGGTCAATGTTTGCTTTCTTATAGCACTGTGCATCTGTCATGCCTCAATCATCGCTTCATTCATACTTTCAATATCCGGATATGGCCACTCACACATTTTTACTATATTCGCATGACCAAAATGCGTATCTGCTGTAAAATAAATCATTGTTTTGTGATCTCCTCTCGTATTTAAATCTGTCAGATAGTTTTATCGATATCTCATCCTGATAACTTTCTAATTCATTTATTCTATATTCTTTTCGCATGCCTGTCTAGCTTTTGTCTTGTAAGACGCAAAAATTAGCAGGCGTAAGAGTGTCTAGCGCTTTTACATCTATATATTCACTGTCATATATGGAGGAATACAGATAATTCAATCTTTCAAAATCAAATTTCTTGGATGAATAATATAACTCTCACCTATACGTTCCCTATATTTTTCTCTGAAATTATCCAGTGAAGTGGTTTTATATTGTTTTCCAGACTTCACCTCAATTGGAAACATCTTATACTTTAATCTACTATTATTTGAAATAATAAAATCTATTTCCATATCATTTCGATGCTTACTTTCATTTTCAATATTTTTCAATTATACGCATATTTTAAAGTGTTTCTGATTTTTTATAAAAAGAACCCTGAGGAATTATCCCTCCAGGTTCTTATATTCTTTTCGTATAAGATTATATCTCATGACGATCTCTTAGAAAACTATTGATTCATTGGCATGTCAGGTACTCCTCATGGTTCATCACATGCGGAAGCATCAGCTGTCTAATCTCCTCTGTTAAATTTCCAGCGTAGACTGGTGCAATGCTATCTCTAAACTTTTAACAGAACTGAGAAACTCTCATATTCCATTGTTCTGCAAGTTTCTCAACCTTAAAATTCTGGCGATAATTTTGCTTAATCCAGCTATTTGCTTCATAATATCATCAAGCAATTTCATATGCAATATACTCATGATCAAATTCATAACCTAATTTTTCAGCCAATCGAACTGAATCCGTATTTTGAGCATCCCAACTTGGATAAAGACCTTCCGCCAAACAATTTCGTATCAGTGCCGAACATGCAATCAATGCCAAATGTTTTCTTCTCTCTTCTTCTGCTGTATCTACCTCGATTTCAATTCCATCATTGTATCTGGTATAGGAAGACGCCCCAGAAACGATCTCACCCTCTTTTATTACTACCATACCTTTTCCTATTTTCAAATATTGTTCCTTATTTTCAAAAGAAGAGACAAAATCTACTGCAATCGGATTCGTTAAACATTTATCATATAGATCCGAATCAATTTTTGCTAACTCATATCCTTTTGGAAGCTGTTCTATATTTCGTTCTAGTGTTTTCTTGTCAAATCTTGTATTTTTTTTAATTGCATATCTAGTAACCTTCTTTCCGTTTGGAAAGCATTTTTCAATCAACTCTTCCCACTCTCCATTTTGTGGTACCAAAATAGCAAACCCTTCTGGTTTCTTTTGAATAAGCTCCCTATTTGTTTTTCCTGCGTAAAAAGCAAAACATCCCACAATAGCGACTGCAGATTTTGGATTTTCAAAATCAGTAACATAAATATGTCCCATTACCTTTTGTAAACAAGAATAAATCATTGTTTCTTGCCAACCTTCAAAAATTGCTTTTCCTTTTTCAGAATCCTTTAATTCGTAAATCACTTTCTTTTCCTCCAGAACGTTTCTTTTTTGATTATATACAGAAACGTTCTGGAAATCAATTGAAAATTATTTTTCCGTTTTTTCTCCGGATAACTGCTTATAGACCTGATTGACACCAGTTGCTGCTAAACCAGACATAATACCGACAGCAATTGCCGTAATAATATCCTGAGCCGGATACTCTGGAATCCAATATAAACCAACAACACCTAGAATACCTCCAAGTACCCCACAAATTACAGGAAGCCACTTATTATCAAGATTCGTGGCCTTTACTGCCTGTGCAGCCAAATAGCAGATGACTGTAATACCTGCCACACTTGCAATTCCAAACTCCATCTCTTACCTCCTCGACTTTTCTCCAAATTTTCAAGTCAATGGTTACTGCTTTCATTCATGTCCATATAGCTCTACACTTTCTTCTATTTTATAAATACGCTCACTTAACTTATTATGTTACTTCCCTTCTCGAAAAATGGGAAAAAATAGAGCATACAGATTTCTCTATATGCTCTGAACTCACCAACAAACACGTGCCTTCTCTTCCACAAAATATCCCATCAACTTTTCCCTTTACTTTTCTTCCTATGTTCTACAATTTTACGGTTAATTTTATCAGCTTCTTCCTTCTCCAGATACCATCTTGCGACATATGACAACACATCAAAAAAAAGCTGTAGAAATTACGAGTGTCAGGAGTCTTACTTGCGATATCAATTCTTTTCACGGATTCAGGCTTATTTTTTGCCAACCCTCTGGCAGATACTTCTTTGTGTTTACAATCATTTTTCTTAAAAGCTTGTCTGCATCCGCACTGCTACAGGTGACAAGAGGATCGCGACGAAATGCGCGAAGCATGATCTCGTAATCACATGTGAGCGCAGCCTTTAAGACATCCTCATGGTTCATCACATGCGGAAGCATCAGCTGTCTAATCTCCTCTGTCAAATTTCCAGCGTAGACTGGTGCAATGCTATCTCTAGAGAATACTGCATTTGTCTCCACAACTGCCGATTTGGGAAGATTCGGAATTTGACCTGCTGTATTTGGAATATTGACATTACTGATCACACGTGTCAGTCCACAC
The DNA here is from genome assembly GCF_020687335.1 of Anthropogastromicrobium aceti. Classification (NCBI taxonomy): domain Bacteria; kingdom Bacillati; phylum Bacillota; class Clostridia; order Lachnospirales; family Lachnospiraceae; genus Anthropogastromicrobium; species Anthropogastromicrobium aceti. The sequence continues at coordinate 6,443 of NZ_JAJEQN010000050.1, read as the reverse complement.
AAAGCCTTTATCAAAAGGATTCCTTCCTCACCGGATGGATTTAGCTCAACCTGCTCCTCACCAGATACCAATCTTTTACTCTTTTCCAGACGCTTTTTCAGATCTTCTTTTCTCCATGTAACTGTTGTCAAACCAAACTTCCATGAGGCAACCGTCTGTGGATCTTTCAAATAAATCGGTGGCATGAACTCTGCCAAATGGCGATCTCCTGCTGCAGCAATCCATCCATATTTTTGGAATAAATCAAATTTAACACGGTGTGCACATGCAAAGGTGGAATTCATCCAGTTATTGTCCTTTTCCTCAAAGCCTTCTTCAAAATGAGTCTCGATAAAGTGGCGATACACTGGAAATAGATCAATTCCCTTGTAGGAAGCACGATCAAACCAAGTGAAATGATTTAATCCCAGTACATTTACGACAATATCCTCTCGTGCGATATTGGTTAAGCCAAGCTCTCTTTCTGCAATTTGTGCCAGAAGCTTTTGCGTTCCAAATACCTCATGGCAACAGCCAAATGCCTTGATTTCTGGAAATACATGATACAGTGTCTTTACGCATAGAGACATTGGATTCGTGTAATTAATGACCCATGCCTTCGGTGCATAATCACGAATTGCCTCTGCAATCTCAACAAACATTGGAATCGTTCTGAGTGCACGAACCATTCCTCCCGGTCCTGCCGTGTCACCAACCGACTGATAAATTCCATACTTTTCCGGCTCATGCACATCCGACTCCATCTCATCAAACGTACCCGGAAGAATCGAGATTACAACAAAATCACTGCCCGTAAGTGCCTCTGCAAGTGTATCTGCAACAACATACTTCCATTTTCCAACTGCCTCTGGTCTTTTGGTAATCCCGTTTCCAATCACCTCATTTGCCTTCGCTGCTTCCTTGTTAATATCGTACAAAACGATGGTTCCGCCAAGCGCTGGTTCTAATGCCAAATCGCGCATGAAGGTCCACGCCCATCCTCTTGATCCGCCTCCAATATAGGCGATGCGAAGATCTTTTACTGCATTGTCTTTGTAAATCATAGTAAATCCTTCCTTTCTTTTATTTGATATTTATTTTCCCTTGTCAACTGTTTCTTTAGTTGTTATTATAAATGCAGATCTATTTATTTTCTTGCTGTTTTTTGGCTTTTATGCCAAGAAATAAAACAATATTGACCTAATCGTCTAGTTTTAATTGATTAGTTTTAAAGGAGATTTTTATGGATACAAACAATACAAAAAATTCTCAAACCTACGAATTTCCACCATCACCATATGGCACTTATTTTGAATTAAAGACAAATCATTTTCAACTTGAGGAAGCCACCCGCAGTGGCTCATTTGATATGAAATACCGTCATTATCACTCTACTTACGAAATCTACTACTTATTAGAAGGTAGTCGCTATTATTTTATTGATCGAAATAGCTTCTTTGTCCAACCAGGAAGCCTTGTTTTCATCGGCAAAAACAGGATTCACAAAACCTCTCCAGCTGAGCAACATTTTCATCATCGCTTCTTAATCGAAATTGAGGAAGCTGTTATGGAACATTGGTTTGATGAGATGGCCGATGGGCGACTTTCCACTCTTTTTACAGATGAAATGAGCATTTTAACTCTGACAGCTTCCGAACAAACCATCTTAAATGCCAAGCTAAACGAAATCAAAGAAGAAGCAAAAGCACAAAAAGAACTCTATCAAGAAATGATTGAATATTTGCTTCGAGAAATGTTACTTTTTTCTTTTCGAATCAAATCCAAAAACAATGCTACGCGAATTTCATCTGCTACTTTTCAAGGGGCTGAGACAGAAAAGATCCGCACAGTCAACCGTGTTGCAGGTTTTCTAGCGGATCATTACCGTGAAGCTCATTCACTTGATGAACTTTCATCACTCTTTTTTACAAATAAATATTATTTAACGAGAATTTTCAAACAAGTAACAGGCTTTACGATCTGCGAATATCTGCACATTCAACGAATCCAAAAGGCTCAAGAATTTCTGCGCACAAGCCTACTTCCCATTACAGAGATTGCACTCTTAGTTGGATTTGAAAATGTCAGCTATTTCAAGAAAATTTTTCGCCGCTACTGCACACAGTCTCCCAGAGACTATCGAATCTCACAGAAGTAATTCGGAATCGGTTAGCGTACGAACGCCTAACACCAATGTTATGCATCATATATTCAAAAAATATTTCATGTTTTTTCCCTTCTCCAACTCACTGTTTCAGTTTCAAGCAGAAATCACAGCAGCTTTTCCAGTATGATGATTTTGTTTGAAATGTTTCTCACGAACGGCAGCTTATCCAGTAGCTTATAAATCGGCGCAAAGGCCGCCATCCCTTCCGTCAGGCTGTGCTCTTCCCTAAATTGAAAATCCGGCATAAGTTTTGCAAAGGCAGCGCCATTTTTCGCACCCCACACAAATTTTGCGTTGCTGGCATCAATGGATTTTTCCTTGAACCGCTTTACAATCATCGGATTCATGATTTCCACAAACACAGTTGCTTGCTGAAAGCGCCCAGAAATCACTGCAAAGATTCGCTGCACGTCCGCTTCTGACAGATACATGGTCAATCCTTCGATGATGACCAGCACTGGCACATTTTTCTCTTTGATTTCATCGCCCCAGTTGTCCATGGCGGACATGGCAATCTGTGAGATCAAGCCGCTCTCAGGCAGGAGTTTTACACGCACGGCCATCGTTTCCGGCAGGTCAAGATTATACCAGTGTGCATACCCTTTCATCCGATAGCACCGGGTATCCAACCCGCAGGCAATGTTAACCACAACGCCACCGGGATGCGTTGCCAGCCACGCCGTTGTCAAACGATCCAGCACAATGGTGCGGGCAATAACGCCGCTGTGCATAGCGGTATCTTTGTCCGCAAGCGAAAAATCGTAATCGAGTCTGCTGACGATTTCCTCGGCTTTTTTATCACAAATCGCACCGCGGCCTTTGCTTTCTTTTGCTCTGGCATAGATGGTTTGAAGCATTGTTTCCGGCACACCGGTGAGGTTCATTTTTTTGTTTCGTTCTCCGACAGTCATTCTGTTTTCCTCCTTACTGTAGTTAGTTTTTTCTAACCCTTGGTGTTATGAAATGCCGCCTTTCAGCGGCATTTTTTTCTATATTCAAGAATACGCTGCGTCGCGCCTGCTGTCAAGAGATAAAATGTAAGCGTTCCAAGTACTCTTACATTCTTGGAGACTTCATTGCGGCAATCGATTTTGACTTCCCCAAATACATAATTGGTCAAGTACATTCATCAACGATTCTCCTCTTTCTGTCAGAGAATACTCTACCTTAGGTGGAATCTGCGGATATTCCTTTCTTATTTTTATTCAGTTTCCCTTTCTACTTCCAATAACTTTAAAAATGTAGAAGGCTCATACACCTTAACGGAAGATTTCGTATAATCTTTCACATTTCTGGTTACTATACAATCCATTTCTGAACGAATTGCCGTTTCCACCATAATAGCATCTTCATAATCGCCAATTTCAGAAGATATTGCCTTTCGGCAATCTAAAGAAGTAGTATCCAACAAATGAAACAAAGTAAAAAGTTTACTCAAAATCTTTCGTGTTTCTGCATCGCTATGTGTTAAACGATGTGTCAGATAATAGATATCTGTAACTGACTTTGCAGTAATATAACCCTCAAATTGCTTATTTGCAGAATATATAAAAATCTTTTGTGCTGCTTCTGCAAACGGAACACGAGACTGTAATGCATCAATGATAACACAGGTATCAACTAAAACTCTCATATTGTATTCAACCTTTCTTCCCGTGCTTCTTCCAGAGTCATATCATTTGAAAGAACACCAAATAATGACTTAGCAACATCTACTCTGTCCTGATATGGGTTAGACAATTTTGCAACAACTTTTCCGTTACGAGTAATATAAATATCCTCTGTTTCTGCAAGCATAAGATATTTGCCAAGATTAATTTTTAATTCAGTTGCGGTAATAGACATATCATCATCCCCTTTCTTGAAGAACAAATAATTATCGTCTTAAAAAGAAAATCTCTCTTTTCAATTATATTATACACAAATCGAACGATTTTATCAACAAAATCGTTCGATTTTTACAAATTTTAATATTTACCCAACTTCGGATTGTAAGAGTACCTGGCATCATGGCTTACCAGTTTAATTTTTCCATTCTTAATTTTTCGCAGTTTCATCCGCATTGTGCGCGCAATCCTGTCCTGCATGTGCCGACTTAAACTTGCGGTTGTTCTCTACCATCTCCTCAAATGTCACAGGGCGATAATCATTCACATCCACACCGGCATTCAGCACTCGTTCCCGGCGCTGAATTAACGGCCAATAATCTGAATTTGTGTCCGCATGAATATGACCATGAACCATGTACGTTCGCCCGGCATTTTTCCACGCTAGCAGCGGATAGTGGCAAATCGTCATTCCATGTACACCATCTGTTGTTTCCAGATAATTGTCTACACTGACAAAATAGTGATTCAAATCAACTTTATCCATCCAGGAGCCATCATGATTGCCCACGATCAGCCATTTCTTTCCTTTGAGCCTCTTTAAGATAGACTCTGGGTCAGAGCATCGAAAGAACATGTCTCCAATAATATAGACTGTATCATCTCCATGTACGCGTTCATTCCACGCTGTGATCAGTGCTTCGTTCATGGCTTCCACATCAGGATAAGGCCGTTCGCACATCTTCACGATATTGGCATGACCGAAATGAGTATCTGAGATAAAATAAATCATTGCGTCTCAACCTCCTATTCATTTGTATGACGACTGAAAATTTAAGAGGTCACAAAAAGAATCGTGTACTCTCTCAAAAAACCATATTCGTTTATTATGTCAAACTTTCATGCAGATGTCCATAGTTATCTCTCTATTTTAAAATTTTCCAACGTGGTGATACTAATGCAAAACAAATACAAAACAGATAATTGAAGGGAATTGTATCTCTGTAACACACTCAAGACTCGCTTCAAATGCTGTGGTTAACAGCTTATTTGATAGGTTTTCCACCTATCGGATTGCATACCCTTTGCATGACGCACGTTACTGTTTATGCGTCATGCAACGAAAGCTCTTCGGTGCAATGGTTTATTCAACAAACACTTGCCAAAATATCACCCTCGTGATATTCTCATATATAGAAAGGAATACTTTAAGGTACAAAAGAAAAAAGCCAGATAGCACAAAATACATCAGATAAGTACCGAAATTCGGAACTACATAAAATGGAGGACTTATTGATGAACGATAACTTAGAAACTGTACAATTATTGCCCCTGACTTCCGATATCGTATTTAAACAGGTATTCGGTCAGGAAGAAAGTAAGCCGATTCTTCGTGTCTTTTTAAACGATGTTCTTGGATTAGATATTCAATCTTCTGAGCAGATCACTCTTTTAAATCCGATCATTGATCCGAAATATCTCGATGATAAAATGTGTATACTGGATGTAAGAGTTCAATTATCCGACCGAAGCCTCATTGATATCGAAATTCAAGTATTGAATCGCCACAATATGGAGAAGCGTGCCTTGTATTATACATGCCAGCTTTGTACAGAACAATTGCATACCGGAGATGATTATTCTAAAACTGCACCTGTCTATGGATTAAATTTGTTGTGTTTTGATTTATACGAAGATTCCCGTTACTACAGAAGCTTTGTTCTTAAAGATGAAGAAACAAACGAAACATACAGACAAACTTTCAAGATTTCATTCTTTGAGCTGCGCAAAGCAGTCAGCGAATTATCTCAAACAAAAGAAGTTGAAACTTTTGAGCTTTCTGGCTTAACTGCAAGAGATCAATGGGCACTATTTATTAACTCTGGTCAACAGGAGGTGTATGAAAAATTGATTGAAGAAAATAAAACATTTGAGGAAGCATATGAGCGTTTAAAAAAAGCTAGCAGCGATGAAACATTAATGGCTATGTATCGAAACCGAGAAAAAGCAATCCGCGACTGGAATGATTCCATAAACTCAGCCAGAAAGGACGGAGTACAACAAGGTGAGCAGCGTGTTAATATGCTTTATGAGAGATTGTTACAGGAAAATAGAGGCTCTGAAATTCCAAAAGCGATTGCAGATCCAGCATTTCGGACAAAGCTATTTAATGAATATGGAATTTAACTGCCAAAGGGACAGGGATGCCAGCTCTTTTATTGGGTACACTGGCTCAATTAGTGTCCCCGTGGTATTTCAATATGATAACAGCTTTTATTCCAAAATGATATAGCAAGAACTTGCTGCCAAGCACTCTTACAATGGTCATTCTATGGCTGAAAATTGTAAGAGTACTTGGCACTGCGTCATTTCATAGGGGGTGCGGACGCTTTCTTGGACCTGAATTAAGCAATTCCAAGACTGCGTCTATACTCCATCGGACTCAAACCCCCTAACGACAGTTTGATCCT